>CAMOGZ010000138.1 GCA_946614405.1 uncultured Eubacterium sp.
CCAGCATCAGTCCCCTTTTCTGAGGCGGATAGATGCTGATGAGGATCGGGATATTGGTGGACATGAAAAAGGATCCGAAGATGCCCTGCACCAGGCGGGCGGCGATCATGACGCCGATGCCCCCGGCGAACCCGCATGCCAGCGTGGACGCCATGAATCCAATGATCCCGATGAGCTGGACAAGGTACCGGTCCCAGTTGTCCGCCACCTTGCCGATGGGCACACTAAATGCCGCCACGATCAGAGTGTAGATGGTGATGACCCATCCCACCGTCGCAGCTGAGGTGCCGAAGTCCTCCCCCATGGCCGGGATCGACAGATTCAGGGCACTTCCCATAGACGCACTTACAAAGGTAGTGAACACCACCATGAGAAGCGCCAGTATGCGTTTGTTTTCATTTCCTTTGGTTTGATCCATTTCTTTCCTCATTGGACAGGCACCTGCCGCGTGCAGATGCCTGAGTCGTCGCTATTTCTTGATGAATTCCGAGTAGATGGCCCGGACGCTGGCGTGGTAATCTGCCTCGTCCACACCTACTGTGGTACTGATACCCTCCAGGCCGTAGTCGATCATCTTGACGTTGATCTGCTTTCCGGCCAGGGCGGCAAGGACACGGACGCCGATAGCGGGAGAATTGCTCATCTCCCGGCTGATCACAGAGATCATGGCGATGCCGGTGGTGATCAGGACTTTGTCTGCGTCCAGGCTGCTCTTCAGCTCGGCAGAGAGCTCCCGGATCTTGCCCTTCAGGGCTTTCTCATCCACCAGGACGTTCAGGGTATCGATGCCGGACAGCATGTTCAGCACCGGGATGTTCCGCTCCGCCAGGATGCTGGTGAGCTCTGCCCGGAGCCCGGGATCCTGGTTCAGCTTGTCCTTTTCGATGAGGATGCTGCCGTAGCCCACCCTGCCGGAGATGCCGGAGATCTTCAGCACCGTGGGGTAATAATCCGCGCTCTGGACGATCAGGGTTCCCGGATCCTCCGGCGCATTGGTATTTCTGATGTTGATGGGGATACCGACCTTCCGGACCGGGAAGACCACATCCTCGTGCATGACTTCCGCGCCCATGGCGGACATCTCCCTCAGTTCCTTGTATGTAACGACCGGTACGGTCAGAGGATTTCTCACGATCTTGGGATCTGCCATGAGAAGACCGCTGACGTCGGTCCAGTTTTCGTAGAGGTCCGCCTTGACTCCGGCGGTGACCACGGCGCCGGTGATGTCGGAGCCGCCCCGGGGGAATGTGGCGATGGTGCCGTCGGGCTTGCTGCCGTAGAATCCCGGGATCACGGCATTCTCGTGGCGTGCCAGGACCGCATCGATCTTGCGGCGGGACTCCTTCTCCAGGTAGTTTCCTTCCTCGTCGAAGAGGATCATCTCCGCAGCATCCACAAAGTCAAATCCCAGGTATTCCGCCATGATTCGGGCGCTGAGGTACTCGCCCCGGCTGATGAGATAGGCGTCGCTTGCCCCATCCCGCAGATCCTGCCGGATCTGCTCCATGGCGCCGTCCAGATCAAACTTCACACCCAGGCCCCGGATGATCTCCCGGAAACGGGTGGTGATGCGGATGAAGAGGCTGTCCCTCTCCTCTGCGGAATCCGCTGCATGGATCAGCATGTCGGTGATCTTCAGATCATCCTGTCTGCGTTTTCCCGGCGCAGAGACCACGACGTAGCGGCGGGCGTCATCCTCCTTCACGATGGCTGCCGCCTTTTTGAACTGGGCGGCGTTGGCCAGGGAGGTCCCTCCGAATTTCACCACCTTGCACTCGGCATCTTCTGCCACAGCGGGGACCAGGTCCTCACTGCTGATGGTGGTGATATCATATGGCGTCGTCTGATAGACGAAGTAGTTGATCCAGTTGGAATACAGCAGGTTGGCACAGGAGCGCCAGCGTACGATGGGCGCCTGGGTGTCGTCATCATTGGGGAAATAGTTCTCCGGGACATGGGGGTTGATCCCTGCCTTCTTGTCCCGCTCATATTCCTTCAGCAGTGTATTCCAGTCGTATTCGGAATGACCCATGACGAAGATCTGGCGGTCATTGTCGGTTTTGACGCAGAAGACTCCCGCCTTCTCAGAGCTTGCGATGATCTTCAGCTCCGGCACCGCCTCGATGTCCTCCCGAAGCACGGTGGTATTCCGGGAATGGGGCACGTAGAAACGATCGTCGAATCCACGGAAGAGCATTCCGTTCTTATAGTCCAGTGTATGTTCATAAACGCCGGAAAGCTTCTCCGGCAGGATGTGTTTCTGAATTCCGTAGTGATAGTACAGAGCGGCCTGGGCTCCCCAGCAGATGTGGAAGGTGCTGTGGACATGGCTCTTGCTCCACTCCATGATCTCGCAGAGCTCGTCCCAGTAGTCTACCTCTTCAAAGTCCATCAGCTCCACCGGCGCGCCGGTGATGATCATGCCGTCGTAGTAATTGTTCCGGATCTCGTCGAACACTTTATAGAATGCCAGCATGTGCTCCTGAGAAGCCACATGGGCCTTATGAGTCTTGGTCTGCAGCAGCTCCAGCTCGATCTGAAGAGGCGTGTTTCCCAGCAGTCTGGTGAGCTGGGTCTCCGTCTCGATCTTGGTGGGCATCAGATTCAGCAGAAGGATATGCAAAGGACGAATGTCCTGAGTCATAGCTCTGGCATCCGTCATGACGAATACATTTTCCTTGGTCAGTGTATCCACTGCAGGCAAATTGTTTGGTACTTTGATTGGCATTGGCACCGCCTCCTGTCATTCTGAATCAGCCTCTCGGCATACATAGGATATTTTATCATAAATAGACATATTATACAAGAAAAAGCCCCGTTTCCGGGGCTTTCGTGTCGTAAATTAGTCCAGTGCGTTCTTCTTGGATGCCATGACCTTCTCGTCGTAGCATGCGAAGAGTTTGATCAGGTAGTCCGTAGGCTGCTTCTTGGTGAAGAGGCTCACCACCGGGACGATGACCAGTCCGCCTACCATGGCCAGTACGCCGGAGCGGATGGAGGAGGCGAAGAGGTACCCCAGGATCGGTCCCCATGCAGTGACATCGATATGTCCCAGGGAGACGACCATCTGGATGATCATCAGCGCGCAGCCCCATACGAAGCATACGTAGCAGGAGGCTTTGGTGGTCTTTCTCCAGTAGAGTCCATAGAGGAACGGAGCCAGGAAGGATCCTGCCAGTGCGCCCCAGGAGACGCCCATCATCTGTGCGATGAAGGTGATCTCCGGATGAGAATCCTTGATCACGGCGATGATGGCGGATACCAGGATGAAGAACAGGATGAAGATCCGCATGACCGTGACCTTGCTCTTCTCGCTCATGTTGCCTTTGTTCAGGGGGTCGATGACGTCCAGGGTGAAAGTAGAGCTGGAGGTCAGAACCAGCGAGGACAAAGTCGACATGGATGCGGACAGTACCAGTACGATGACCACGGCGATGACGATGGATGGCAGAGTTGCCAGCATCGCCGGAACGATGGTATCAAACAGCGGGGTCACGCCGTCGCTCTGGTATGCCACCTTGTCGGCATAGAGTCTGCCGAAGCCGCCCAGGAAGTAACATCCTCCCGCCACGACGATGGCGAAGAAGGTGGAGATGATGGTCCCCTTGTGGATGTCATCCTCGTGCTTGATGGCGTAGAACTTGTTGACCATCTGAGGCAGTCCCCAGGTTCCCAGGGATGTGAGCAGGACCACAAAGAGCAGCGCCAGTGGGTCCGGTCCCAGGAAGGATGTGTATGCGCCGCCGCTGGTCCAGCCGTCCAGAGGAACCTCAGACAGCTTCTGCATAGCCGGGACCAGGCCTCCGTTGGCCATGATCACAGAGCCGATGACAGCACAGATACCGAAGAGCATGATGATGCCCTGGATGAAATCGTTGATGGCGGTGGCCATGTAGCCGCCGAATACCACGTACATACCGGTGAGAACAGCCATCAGAGCGATGACTACCCAGTACGGAATATCGAACACCAGACCGAAGAGACTGGAAAGTCCGTTGTACAGGGATGCGGTGTACGGGATCAGGAATATGAATACGATGATGGATGCAATGACCTTCATGGGGGTGGAATTGAACCGCTTCCCGAAGAAGTCCGGCATGGTCCGGGCGTCGATGTGCTGGGTCATGATCCTGGTTCTTCTGCCCAGGATGTTCCAGGCCAGAAGGGATCCGATGAAGGCGTTGCCCAGGCCCGCCCAGGTGGCAGACATACCGAAGTTCCATCCGAACTGTCCGGCGTATCCCACGAAGATCACGGCGGAGAAGTAGGATGTTCCGAAGGCGAAGGCGGTGATCCAGGGACCTGCAGAGCGGCCGCCCAGGACGAACCCTTCCACGTCACGGGCCTTCTTGCGGGTGGCGAGACCCACATAGATCATGATCGCGAAGAAAATGATCAGCATGATGACGCTCAGTA
>CAMOGZ010000139.1 GCA_946614405.1 uncultured Eubacterium sp.
TAGTTGCACAGACGGATGTATCTGCCGACTTCTTCGCCGACCTCATCCAGTGCTTTTCTCATGATACGGAAGTTCTCCTGAGTTGCATAGGTTCCGCCGAATCCCTCTGTGGTCGGTCCGTAAGGAACGTAGTCAAGCAGGGACTGTGCCGTGGTTCTGATTACTGCGATAATGTCAGCACCCTGTCTTGCGGCTGCCTTAGCCTGTACCACGTCCTCATAGATGTTACCGGTAGCAACGATAACATACAGATAGGGCTTGCTGCCCTCTCCCAGACGGTCGATCAGCTCTTCTCTCTTCTTTCTCTGCTCTGTGATTCTCTTCAGGGAAGCATGTACCTGCGGCATGATTGCTTCTTCCGCTTCTTTTGCAGATACGGTGTCCAGCTTGGTAATGTCCAGTTCACCGGCTCCGACCTTCTCCGCGATCTCCTGCGGGGAAAGTCCGGTCTGGATCATGGCATTACCCATCCAGTAAGCAGCTCCTCTCGGAAGTCCGCCGGCTGCCTTGATCTGGTCAACCACTACGTTTGGAAGCGGAGTTTCAACATCGTCGATGCCGTCAACTCCCAGCAGACGCAGAATCGTTCTCTCGGTACTTACAGTTGTATGCAAGTCGATGAACTCCTGCATATCCCTGGCGATATTCGCAGCGTGCTGACGTGCGCTATCCACCATTTTAGGATCAATGTTTAATTTGCTTTCCATCCTACTATCTCCTTATTTAATATATTTCTTCGCTCCCTCAATGATCTCCTCATTAAGGCCCAACATTTTGGCAATATTCAGAGCATCCTTGGGGATCTCTCTGTTTTCAGTCACAGTATATAACCTGTAATCCATATACTTGGAAATAATATTGATTCTTTCTTTTCGGTTTGCCAACGTCAGCTCCGAATCCAGTTTGCGGAAGTCTGCATCCGCCAGTCCCCGGACCTGCATGTTGACGATGTCTGGCTCCTCCGTCACCGCCTCGAAATGAGTGGTGATCAGGGAAATGTAGGGCCGTACCTTCAGGTAATCGATCAGGCTCTTGGTCAGAGCCAGGCCCTCAATGGGATTGGTCCCGCTTGCGATCTCATCGATGAGGAACAGCGACCGGTCCTGTCCGCTGTCCAGGATCTGCTTCAGCTCCTCCATCTCGCTGCCAAAGCTGGACAATCCTCGTTCCACAGACTGACTGTCTCCAATCAGGATCTGCATATAGTTTGAAAGTCCGATCTTCGCTCTCTTGCACGGAACAAAGAATCCATACTGGGCAAGCAGCGGCACCAGGCCGGACAGCTTCAGCGAAATCGTCTTGCCGCCCATGTTGGCTCCGGTGATGCATGTCACCCCGTCCTTCAGACTGATACTGATCGGACAATACTCTTTTCCTTTGGAATGCAGGATCTCCTCCACCTGCAGGTGCCTTCCTTCTTCGATCTCTACAACGTGCTCCTCGACAATCTCCGGTTTGACGCAATTATGCCTGATTCCATAAATTGCTTTGGCCAGGGCCAGATCCAGCGCGCCGATCCTTCCACAGTTTCTGGTGATCACATCACTGAACTCTGCAACCTGTCCGGACAGCTTCTCACGAACAAGGAGCTCCTCCTCGTCGATCTCTGCCTCGATCTGATCCATGTCCCTTACCAGCTCGTAGATCTCTTCGCCGGGCTTCAGTTCGAAGGTCACTGTCATGTAATCCTCCGACGTCTGTACCAGGTCCTCGATCTGCCGCGCGACCTCCAGGTCGTCACTGGTTCTCTGAATGATGACATCAAACTTCGGTGTGAGACTGATGCCATATTCTTTCTGGATCTCTTTCTTTCTGGCTTTCTGGGCTCTCCGGATGGAAAGCTCATAGTCATGCTTCTGCTTCCGAAGCTCCGCCAGCTTCTCCGAGAAATCATCATAGATGTAGAAGGTGTTCAGTCGGTCATGTCTGGGGTCCAGCTGGTCCAGCAGTCCCGATACATCCTCCAGGATAAACTCCTCCGGGACCGGGCTGCTTGTCTCGGCACAAAGCCTATCGATGGCTTCCATGCCCAGCAAAAGGGATTTCACCTCAAACAGTTCTACCACAGACAATGTATTCTTATGGCATCTCTGGATCGTGTAAGACAGATCCTTCATTACCATAAAGGTTTCCTGGATCCGGGAAACCTGCCGCTCGCTCTCACGTACGAAGGCGGTCATTTCCTCCACCCGGTCCAGTTCCCGGCGCAGTTCTTCTTCCTGTCCGGGAAAGAATGGTTTGGATTCCTTCAGGAGACTCTTTCCGAAGGGGGTGTTCAAATCAAGATGCGTCATAACGAAATCAAAGCCCGTCTCCGTTCTGGTCTTAACGTTTGCCAGCCTTCTGTTTGAACCCTGCTTCATATTCTCCTCATCCCCATTCTGAACTTAATTATAACCTAACATCTATTACCGGAATATTCGGGAGCGCTTCCTGCATGGTATCCCTCAGCACTCCGTGATCGAACGTATAGCCGTTCGGTGAATACGGATTCACGGTCACCGCCGCGATCTCGATATTCTTCATGACACTGACGTCGAAGCCCTTCTTGATCAGCTGTCTCCAGTTCAGCGCGTTGATAAAGATCCTGGTGGGATCCTTCAGGACGAACCGGACCCGCTTCATCTTGTCTGGCTGAATGTCCGCGATCACGCTGTTTGTAAAGGCCCCCGGAATATACACATAACGGGTATCTTCCGTGATGGCGTCATCGATGTACCGGCTTGCCCCCAGTCCCGTGGACAGGTCAAGCACTTCCACCTCATCATCCTTATTCACCAGCATGACCTTCTCCTTCTGGATGTTCTCCTCCAGAACAGTCCGTACCCTGCCCTCTTCCAGTTCCGGAAGATTGTACAGGTTTACGATGTGAGAGGTCTCCTCCACAACTTTCTTCATGCTGCGGGAGATCACGGCTCCCGTGGAAAGGATGATCGCATCGGAGGTCTCCGGCGATGCAATGGACTTGCGATCGATCGCTCCATCGATCATGATCAGTTCACAACCAAGGTCAAACATCTGAGCACACATCTTCTTCGTATCTGCCGTTGCGACTGGTCCAGCGATCTGGACATAGCCACTGTCAGCTACGCGGCACAGCATCAACTGTCCGATGGCAGTTCCGAACTTCGTCATTTCGACGATCTCAAGTCCGGCCTCCGCCAGATCGTAAAGCTGAGAAGGAACGGAAACGATCGTATCCTCGTAGAGAAATACCTTAGGTTTCTCTGTTCCCGTCACCAGATCGGTCGTCTCACCATCCCGTCCGGTCGATGTGATCCCGAGACGGATTCCCTCATCGTCCGCCTCTTCAATCAGATAGTTCAGCGCCGTTGTCTTCCCCGCGTTCTTCGCCATTCCGACGATGGACAACGTCTTATATTTGGTTGAAAGATCGTAAATCAAGCCCATTTCAGTGTCCTTTGAGCCCTAAAATGGCTCATGATTGAGATAGGGAGACCGAAGCCTCCCTATCCTGTTTTCAAACTAGTGTTTGTTTCTCTCGTGTCTTGCCAGATTGGAAGGCTCCATGGATTTGATCTGGAGACCTTCGCCCAGAGCGGAAACGCCCTGATACTTGTAAGTCTTCTTACCGGTGCAGTAATCGCATGTGCACGGAAGATCAGGCAGACGCGGCTGTGTGTAAGTAGTGATAACACCCTCGTAGTTTCTCAGGATCACCTTGTCCGGTGTCTCGGAGATGACGTACTGAGGCATTACCGGTGTCTTTCCGCCGCCTCCCGGAGCGTCGATGACGAAGGTCGGAACAGCATATCCGGAAGTGTGTCCTCTCAGACCCTCGATGATCTCGATGCCCTTAGCAACAGATGTTCTGAAGTGCTCGATACCAACGGACAGGTCGCAGATGTAGATGTAGTACGGACGAACTCTGTTCTTAACCAGTTCCTGTACCAGTTCTCTCATGATGTGCTTGCAGTCATTTACACCGCGCAGCAGTACGGACTGGTTGCCCAGAGGAATACCAGCGTCAGCCAGCTTTCTCAGTGCTTCCATTGCATCCGGAGTCATTTCCTTCGGGTGGTTGAAGTGAGTGTTCAGCCAGATTGGATGATACTTCTTCAGCATGTTGACCAGGTCATCAGTGATTCTCTGCGGCATAACGACCGGAGTTCTGGATCCGATTCTTACGATCTCAACGTGGTCGATCTTTCTCAGCTCGCTGATGATGTATTCCAAGGTGTCATCCTCAACCAGGAGAGCATCTCCGCCGGACAGCAGGACGTCTCTGACCTGAGGTGTCTTTCTGATGTACTCGATGCATGCATCGATGTCTTCTCTGGATCTTGCTCCGTCTGTCTCACCGGCCAGTCTTCTTCTGGTGCAGTGACGGCAGTACATGGAGCACTGGTCTGTGATCAGGAACAG
>CAMOGZ010000140.1 GCA_946614405.1 uncultured Eubacterium sp.
TTACAGAGCGGCGCCTCCCGGCGCCGCTCATTTTATCAATGATTACAGTGTCTCGAAGCCGGTTCCGATTCCGTGTTTCACACGGTCAGCCTCTTCTGCTGTCTTGGCATCGTTCCAGTTATCCATGGTTCCGACCAGGTAACCGGTGATGCGGCGGATGCGCTCGAATTTCGGCTCACCGTCATGCTCCTTGCGGCCGCACTGCGGGCACTCATTGTCGATGATGCCAGTGTATCCGCAGCAGGGATCACGATCGACAGGATGGTTGATGGAACCATAGCCGATGCCGTTTTCCTTCATGCAACGAACCACTGCCTCATATGCATCCAGATTCTTCAGCGGATCTCCGTCCAGTTCGATGTAGGAGATGTGTCCGCCGTTGGTCAGTTCATGGAACGGAGCTTCCTTCTTGATCTTATCGAAGGCACTGATGTTATAGTATACCGGAATGTGGAAGCTGTTGGTGTAGTAGTCACGGTCTGTAACGCCAGGGATAATTCCATAGCGTTCTTTGTCGATGCGGACGAAACGTCCGGACAGGCCCTCTGCCGGTGTGGCGATCAGGGACCAGTTCAGACCGGTCTTCCGTGCTTCCTCATCCATGCGCTTTCTCATATATGCTACGATCTCGATTCCCAGCTGCTCTGCGCGGTCGGACTCACCGTGGTGCTCGCCGATCAGAGCCTTCAGGCACTCAGCCAGACCGATGAATCCCATGGTCAGAGTTCCGTGCTTGATGACCTCTTCAATGGTATCATCCGGCTTCAGGTTCTCGGAATCGATCCATACGCCCTGTCCCATCAGGAACGGGAAATTCTTTACCTTCTTCTGGCACTGGATACGGAAACGCTCATTCAGCTGACCGATCACGATATCGATCATATGATCCAGGCTCTCGAAGAATACGTCGATGTCGCCTCTTGCTTTGATGGCAAGGCGCGGCAAGTTGATGGACGTGAATGACAGGTTGCCGCGTCCGTATACGATCTGACGATCAGGGTCATGGACGTTGGCAATGACTCTGGTACGGCATCCCATGTATGCGCACTCAGTTTCCGGATGACCCGGCTTGTAGTACTGCAGGTTGAACGGTGCGTCCAGGAATGAGAAGTTCGGGAACAGTCTCTTGGCGCTGGTTCTGCAGGCCAGTTTGAACAGGTCGTAGTTCGGATCTTCCGGATTGTAGCTGACGCCTTCCTTGACCTTGAAAATCTGGATCGGGAAGATCGGGGTCTCGCCGTATCCCAGTCCTGCCTCAGTGGCCTCCATCAGGCACTTCATGACGAGGCGTCCTTCCGGAGAGGTATCGGTACCATAGTTGATGGAGCTGAAAGGAACCTGTGCACCGGCACGAGAGTGCATGGTGTTCAGATTGTGGATCAGTGCTTCCATGGCCTGATAGGTCTTGCGGACGATTTCTTTGTCTGCGAACTTGGTAGCCTTCTTCTGCAGCTTCTCCAAAGTCTCGCGGTCTGCGAACTCAGCCAGACGCTCCAGCTCGATTTCCTTATAATTGTTATCCCATGCCATGCAGGGGTATACACCGAATTCTTCCTCGATCTCAGCACCGATCTTCTTCACCTTCTCGGCGCCGTCCTCTACATCGTAGAGCATCTCCAGCATCTTTCCAACGTTGGTCAGGTACAGTCTCTTGTATGCCTTCACCACGCCCGGTGCCATGGCATAATCAAAGTTCGGTACGGACTGGCCGCCGTGCTGGTCATTCTGGTTGGACTGAATGGCGATGCAGGCCAGTGCAGCATAGCTCTCGATATCGTTAGGCTCTCTCAGGTGACCGTGTCCGGTGGAGAATCCGTCCTTCAGCAGCTTCACCAGGTCGATCTGGCAGCAGGTCATGGTCAGAGTATAGAAGTCCATATCATGGATATGGATATCTCCATTGTCATGGGCCTTGGCGTACTTCGGATCGATGACGTACATCTTGTAGAATTCCTTGGCACCCTCGGAACCGTACTTCAGCATTGTTCCCATGGCGGTGTTGCCGTCGATGTTGGCGTTCTCACGCTTCACATCGTTGTCTTTAGCCTCTTTAAAAGTCAGATCCTCATAGACGTGCATGAGCTTGGTGTCCATGTCACGGATTCTGGTACGTTCCGCACGATACAGGATGTATTCCTTCGCCGTTCTCGCATGTCCGTTCTCGATCAGAATCTTCTCTACAGCATCCTGGATCTGTTCTACGGTTGGTGTAGTGTTGTGTGCTACCTCAAGCAGATACAGTTCCACCTGTTTTGCCAGATATGCTGCCATATCTCTGTCCTTGCCTCCCAGGACCTGTGCTGCTTTGAAAATTGCTTCGGTGATTTTGTCGACATCGAAATTGACGACACGTCCATCTCTCTTGATGATACGCTGGATACTATCCATGATCGCTCTCCTTTCCCTTTCTTTCTGCTCTATATTCGATACTACATCTTGTGTTTTATATTTTATCGTACCCACAAATTATACTACCATTGCTGTCTACGGTCAATATAGTATACATCAAAAAAACACTACATTTGGAAATAATTTTTCAATTCCCGCCCCGCACCCACTATATTTAGAAATTTCAGTCTCGTACCTTACTCCAGGGCCCGCCTCAGGGCCCGGGATTCCGGTATCCCAGGGAGGTCCGGCAGGCACAAAGCCTTCCTGCATCAGTTCAAAAACAGCAAGACCGCCGGATACCCGGTTGGAGTTCCGGGCAGCAGCGGTCTTACACGCGTGTAATTTTTATTTTATCAGGCGGTATTATCGTGATTTAAGCCTTCTTGACATACTATATCCCATGTAATATAATAAGTAAAACGATAATATTTAATATTTGCCATAAGTGTACTTAATGCCATTGAGAGCAGGGAGATCGGCATGGATAACAAGAAGTATGAGGCTCTGATCCACATTGCGGAAACAGGGAGCATCACTCAGACAGCGGAGATCATGGGCTACACTCAGTCCGGGATCACCCAGATGATCAACAGTATGGAGCGGGAACTGGGAGTCCGCCTCCTGGTCCGCACCAACAAGGGCGCCCATCTCACCAATCATGGGGAGACTCTTCTTCCCTACATGAGGGAAGAGAACCGCTGGGAGAACTACATCCGCCAGGAGTGCGACCGGATGAGCGGCAAGGAGACCGGTACCGTTACGGTGGGCTGCCTTTCCAGCATCAGCACTGGATGGATGCCCCGGATCATGGAGACCTTCGCCAGCCGTTTTCCGGCCATCCGCATTCATATGCTGGAGAACGAGGCGCCGGAGCTGGAGCGTCTGCTCCAGTCAGGCAAGATCGATTTGGCTATGATGGAACTGAATGAGAAGAAGTCCTACGTGCCTCATGTTCTCGTGATGGATGAGATCCTGGCCGTCCTTCCGGAGAGGCATCCCCTTGCCGGACGGGAGAGCGTCAGTCTGGACGAACTCAGCAAATATCCCTTTGTGTCCTACTCCACCGGCACCAGCAGCCGCGCGGACCAGGGGTGGCCTGAGGTCGCTGTTGGCCACCGGGCCAAGCTGGACATCATGTACACCTGCAAGAATGACAGCACTGCCATCGAGATGGTCCGCCACAATCTGGGCGTGACCCTGGCAGGCAAGCTCATGATACAGAATGCCCCGGAGGAGCCGGTCTGCGTATCCCTGGATCCGCCCATGTACCGATCCCTGGGTATCGCCACCCGGGCCAGCGAGGACCCGCTTCCGGCGACCCGGTCCTTCATGAAATGCGCCATGGAAATCATAAGAGAAAAAACTCAGGCTGAGTAAAGCCTGAGTTTTTGATTGCTTATTTTCCCCTGTTCCGGTATTTATCCGGGGTCGCAACGGAATACCAGTTGTCCCAAAGAGTAATAAAGGAAGCGGACAGGAGCAGGACCACTCCCACCACCGTATTCCACAGGATGGACTCCATCAGGAAGAACATAGCCATAAATGGCGCGATGGCCGGCTTGATGAAGAATGCGATGGAGCCCGTGGTGGCATCCGAGTAGCGGATGGCCAGGAAATAGGTGAGGTATCCGATTCCTGTGACGAAGACGCCCACGTACAGAACGATCATCCAGTTATCCGTCACTCCCGCCAGCACCGGACGCTTCAGGATAAACAGGGCAACCAGAAGCACCAGAGATCCCACGATGAAGCTTACGGATGTCTGGGCAAAGGTCCCCACCTTGCCTATGGTGCGCTTGCCCATGACGGTGTAAGCCGCGAAGGTAATGGAAGAAACCATCATATAGATCATGCCCGGGATGGTGTTTCCCTCCTGCACGTCCCAGGGGCGGATCATGAACACCGCCGCCACCAGGCCGATGGCGAAGGCGATGGCTTTGTTCCGGGTCATCTTCTCGCTGGTGAACAGGTGGGCGATCACCATGGTAAACA
>CAMOGZ010000141.1 GCA_946614405.1 uncultured Eubacterium sp.
TCTTTCTTGCTTCCCAGTCCCAGTACGATGAGGATACCTGCAAAGAGGATGATGAATCCGATGAGGATGGACCAGGTCATGGGTTCGTGGAGGAAGATGACTCCGCAGAGTACGCCGATGGCGGGTACTGCCATGACGGCGATGGAGGCCTGGCCGGCTTCCATCTTCACCAGCAGGTAGTTCCAGAGGAGCCATGCCAGAGCGGAAGCGATGAGTCCGCTGTAGATCATGGCTACGATGCCCATGGGCGCCCAGACAGTGGGGGCCTGAGGAACGATCAGGCTGTATATCCACATCATTGCAGCGCCGCAGGCCATCTGCCATCCGGTGTACTGCACCATGTCGCAGCCCTTCAGTTTTGATTTTACGAACAGGTTGGAAATCGCCCAGCATACTGCAGCGCCGAGGCCGATACCGATGGCCCAGGTATTGCCGGTCTGTTCCACGTTGGTCAGGATCAGCAGACCGATGATGCTGAGGATGATTCCGATCACCTTCCGCAGGGTGAACTTCTCACCCAGGAAGATGGCCGCCAGGATACAGACAAAGACTGACTGGGTATAGTCCAGTACGGCCGGAAGTCCCGCGCCCAGATATTTGGTTGCGATCTGCACCAACAGCATGTTCAGGGCCATGCCCAGCGCTCCGGTGAGAAGGATCCAGATCCGGTATTCTTTCGGCGGAAGAAGTTTCCCCCGCAGCAGGCAGATCACCAGCAGCAGCAGTGCGCCGATGGTGAAGCGATATGCCACGAAAATCACCGGTGTATAGTAGTCGTTTGCGATCCGCATGACCACCCAGTTAAAGCCCCATACGGCATAGAGCAGAATCAGCAGTGATAGTAATTTCTTGTCTTTGATCATTATATTTTCTCCAGTATGTATTCTTTTGCTTTTTTCGCAACATATACAGTTCTACCACAAATCGAAAAGGCTGTCAACTGACAGCCTCCCCGACTCTATACAATCACTATTTAAAAGGGTTATACCATTTCAACGAGTACGGCAACTCCCATGCCGCCGCCGGCACAGAGTGTTGCGATTCCGTACTTCTGCTCACGTCTCTTCAGCTCGTGAACCAGAGTGACCACCAGTCTGGCGCCGGTAGCGCCTACCGGATGTCCGATGGAGATTCCGCCGCCATTGACATTCAGCTTGTCAATGTCGATTCCCAGTTCTCTCTGGCAAGCCAGGCACTGAGCTGCGAATGCCTCGTTCATCTCCCACAGGTCGATATCCTCAACAGTGAGGCCGGCCTTCTTCAGGACCTTCTGAGAAGCTCCGATAGGACCAAGTCCCATGTAGTCAGGGTCAAGACCAACAGCGCCGACGGAGAGAACACGTGCGATGATAGGAACTCCCAGCTCCTTCGCCTTTTCCTCATCCATCAGGATGACGCCGGAAGCAGCGTCGTTCATACCGGAGGAGTTTCCGGCAGTAACTTTTCCGTCTTCCTTGAAGGTGGCCTTCAGCTTAGCCAGCTTCTCCAGAGAAGTGTCTCTTCTGGGGAATTCATCGGTATCGCAGACGGTGTCGCCCTTCTTACCGTGGATGGTGATCGGAACGATCTCATCTTTGAATTTGCCTGCGTCGATTGCGGCAACGGCACGCTGATGGCTCTGCAGAGCATAAGCATCCATTTCCTCTCTGGTGATGCCATATCTCTCAGCAACGTTCTCAGCAGTGATTCCCATAGCCGGACCTACACCCAGATTGGTGAAGGAGTCCCACATGGAATCGCGCATCTCCATATGTCCGTACTTCTTACCATAGCGAGCATCGAATACCATATGAGGTGCCGTACTCATGCTGTCAGCGCCGCCTGCCATGATGCAGTCAGCCTCTCCTGCCATGATCTGATAGAATCCGAACTGGATGGAGGATAAGGAGGAGGTGCAGTTTCTGTGGATGGTGATTCCCGGTACGCTTTCCGGAAGTCCTGCCTTGACAGCAGCAACACGGGCCAGGTTGTTTTCTTTATAAGTTCTCTGATAGTTGCAGCCCCAGATCACGTCTTCAATGATCTCCGGATCGATTCCGGCTCTCTTAACGAGTTCCTGCATAATTGGAATCGACAGATCCAGTGATGTGATCGTCTTATACATGCCGCCCAGTGAGCCGACCGCAGTTCTGCATGCTGCAACGATTACGACATTTCTCATGATGTATTTTCCTTCCTGTCATTTGACAATTCGGCAGACGAGCTCAGCCCGTCTGCCGCAATAAGCAATTAATATTCTCGATTACTGAGCCTTTCCGGTCAGAGCATCTTCCTTAGCGTAGTCCAGGTTGTACTTTCTTACGTTGATGATGGAGATGAGGACGATATTGATAGCCAGCAGTACGATGAATACCAGGTAAGCACCTCTCAGGCCGCCAGTCAGCTGCAGAGCCAGGGAGTTGACCTTGTAGTTCAGCATCAGTACGACTTCCATGATCGGGAAGTAGATGGAGTAAACCAGGTCGAAGTTGTGACGTCCGAATACGGAAGCCGGCAGGGATGTCATGAAGTTAGCAGCAGCTCCGATAGCAACACCTACCATGGCAACGCAGATGTATCCGCCTGTCATGTTGTTCAGAGTGTAGTTGATCAGCAGAGCCACGATGTACCAGCACAGGAATGCGCGGATCGCAAACTTAACACCAAACTTCTGGTCGATCCATCCGAAACCGTAGGAACCGACAACACCAATCAGTGCGCAGAAGGTCATCAGACCGATGGCCTTCGGCTGAGAGAATCCCAGCTCCATGTTTCTTGGAACCATCTGAGACATAACACCGGTGGTAACCATCTGGTTGATACCGATGATGATGGCAACGATCCACATTTCCTTGGTCTTCAGCAGAGAAGCAACAGTCCATCTGGATGTGTTCTCATCTCCCATGTCAGCATACTCAGTCTCGTATACTTCCTTGGAAACGTTATCAGGATACATTCCTCTTTCCTGAGGGAAGTTTCTGACGAGCAGATATCCGATGATAGCAACGATGATACCCAGAACGCCCAGGACGGTCATTCCGTTTGCCATTCCCATTCCGCCGATCAGGGCAGCTACGAGAGGAACGTACAGAGCGGAACCCAGGTTATGACCCATGGTGGTGTATCCGTTTGCCAGTCCCTTCTTCTTCGGGAACCACTGAGTTACCAGGTTTCCGCCTCCGAGGTAGGCAGCACCATTGATGAAGATGGTAACCAGAGTCAGACCGATGAAGTAGGATGTGGTTGTGGTAGCGTGTCCATAGTAGATGTAGGATGCGCCAGCCAGTGCCAGGAATACTGCGGAGAACAGTCTGCCGCCCATCATGACGCAGAGTCTTCCCAGTACGAAGTAAGCAACAACGCCGATCAGTCCGGCATAGAATGCCAGGTTCAGCAGCTGTGCGTGCAGTGCAGTCTGGTCAGCATATCCCAGCTCTTCCCAGTGCTGTCCTGCAAATGCATCGATTACGATGTTCTGTCCGTCGATGGAGTATCCAATCAGGAACCAGAACATGAACATGCAGAAGAAAATGATGATCCAGCCCATGCCAAAGTTTGATTTGGTATTTTCGGACTGAAGCTGTACGTTTTTATCAGACATTAATTTTACCTCCGAAGTGAGAAGGCCCCGGCCCCGCCGGGGCCTCTCGTGTGCTCAATATTTACTCTTGCTCTTTCTTTCCAAATCGCTCATCCGTGGCGCGTACGACCATCTCATCCCAGGAATCAAACTGTGTGGACTCCCTGACAAAGCCATCCAGAAGTGTCTTGGAATAGACGAGCCGCGGTGCGTTCCAGTCGCACATCACAGCGCTGGAATACTTGAATGCCTCGAAGTTCTCCAGGTTGGTATACTTCTGCATGAATTCGTCCGTGAACACGTCGTTCAGGATCTTTCTGAATTCTTCATCATTATTATAGGATACGTAGTCGTTTAACATAATTATTTGCTCTCCGGATGTTCTTTGTAATACTCTTCAGCAGCCTTGAAGACGTACTCACGCCATACAGGCTCGTCTCTCTTCATGCACGGACGGATGATCTCTTCTTCCTGATCTCCCATTCCGTTGATGGTTTCTTTTCTCTGAACGGTCAGGTACAGAGCCGGCTCATTCGGTGGGCATCCCAGGATCCAGAATGCGTTCGGATGATTCTTCAGGTACTTCTTGGTGCAGTTTCCGTGGAGAACGATTCTCTCATCCGGAATGTCATCAGGAACTACGTTCTTCGGTCCGGCAACGATGGTCATACCAGCGTTCTTATCATACTCGTTGACAGCCTTCAGCTCTTCCATGTTGATGGCAAGCAGTGCCTGGCAGCTGGAGCATGCGCCTTCGCATCTTACGTCATACTCAGGCCATCTCT
>CAMOGZ010000142.1 GCA_946614405.1 uncultured Eubacterium sp.
AGGGGCCGGCTGGGATGCGGAAGCCCTGTCCATCGCCGATGACGGCGGGCTGGTCGTCCGCTATCTGGAAGGGCCGAAGGCCGGGACCACAGAGAGTCTGCGAACGGGCGAGATCTCTATAAGGATATGATGAAAAGGGCCGGCGCGTTCAGATACGCGCCGGCCTTACTGTTTGCCGTAATAGTGATCCAGCGTTGCCTGGATCACCTCTGGTGTCAAAGGAGTGTCCCCAAATTCAAAAGTCATGATCAGATTGACTCCGGGTATGAATCCCGCCTTCAGGTATGCCTTCAGTTTGGGGAGAAACTGAGTGGTGACATACTCCAGATCGTCCATCTTCCCGAAGTGCTCATGGGACAGTTCCTCATACTGAAACGTCTCAAGAGCTCTGAAATCCGTCGCAATATTAATGCCGTTCACCGGCTGCACCGCTTCATATAAACATGGGATCCCGCGGTCATAATAGGCATTGGACCACATGACCTCAGACTTGGACCGGACCATCCATTTCTGTTTGGTGAGGTACTTCTTATCCTCCGGAAATCTTTCCGAGTATCGCCGGGGCATGTTCATCCAATTATCGATGTCCGGCACACCCATCATATCAAAAACAAAATCCGCCTGTTTCTGATATGCCTTGGGCATCGTTTCCAGAAACACGTTCGGATCAATGTCACGAATCTCCTCCTTGCACTTCTCCAAAAGCCGAATATTCTCCTCCACGATCTCCAATGCGCTGTCGAAATAATGATACGCCGCCACCTTCTGAACCTCCGGATCTTTCTCGAAAGATCCCCGGTAGACTGGGGTCCCGTTGTTCTTGTCCGGGTCGATTATTTTATAATAGCCGCCGTATCTGTCATCCAGAATCAGGTTCTTCTTCTGATGTGCTGCAGTGCGTTTCCTCCCTTCAATCAAGTTCCGTCTGAAATTCTTACAATAACTCAGCATGTCATCAATTGTGCTTTCCAGATATTTCATGGCAGATCTCCTTTCTATGTTAACACATATTACCATTAATAGCTCTATATGTCAATAGATGGAATATATTTTCTTATGAGGTAATCTGAAACATATCTTTCAGCCGCATTTATCTACCATATCAGACACCTGTCGAACCCCGACCAAACCCGGTCAAGCACCCGCCATCTCCAGGCCAAGCACGCTTTTGGTATTTCGACGGTTTTCTCTTCGCACTACCAAACTTTCCGATCCACGACTTTGGTATAATTCAACTATCTGCTCTCGAATACCAAAAAACGTTCTGAAATCACCATCAGGTAATCAGAACGTTTTGGTATTATATTATTGATTTGCATTATATATCCAACTTGTTGGATATATGGCTGGCGATGGGACCAGAATACCAAACAACTGCTTTGTAAACTTTGGTATTTTAACTGTAGAAGTATAGAAATACCAAACTCGTGCTTGGCGAGGCGGCAACCGGGAGCGTTGGTTTGGTATAATAACTGTATTTCAGATGAAATACCAACCTCGTGCTTGGTAAACCCGCTGCACCTGCTATTTCTCAAACATCTCTACTGCTTCCTGGAGTTTTTCCATGATGTTGATGCCCTGGGGGCAGACGGACTCGCAGTGGCCGCAGTGGTAGCAGTGGCTGGGAACGTAGCCGCCTCTGGTCTGGAAGCCGAAGCTTCCGCGGGCGAGTTTATCGTTTCCGTACAGTGTCTGAATGTTCATGCACTTGAAAATGCCGGGGATCCGGATCATGGCCGGGCAGCCGTCCAGGCAGTAGCCGCAGCCGGTGCACTGGATCTGGGGCAGCTTGTGGATCTCATCCGCCGCTTCCGCCAGAAGAGCTTTCTCGGATTCGTCCAGTGGGTGGAAAGAGTCCGCGATGGCCAGATTCTCCTCCAGCTGGGCTTTGTTGGACATGCCGGAGAGTACTGTCAGCACTCCCGGAAGTCCCATGGCAAAGGACAGAGCCCAGGCCGGGCCGGTGCGTCCGGAGTCGGACTTTGCCAGGACCTTCTCCACCACCGGCGGCAGATCTGCCAGGATCCCGCCTTTGATGGGTTCCATGACGATCACGGGTTTGGCGTGGTGGCGGGCCAGCATGTAGCAGTCTTTGGCCTGGTAGTAGGCATCTTCCCAGTCCAGGTAGTTGATCTGCAGCTGCACAAAGTCTGTGTCGGGATATTTCTCCAAAACCTTTTCCAGTTCGGATGCGCGGCCGTGGAAGGAGAAGCCGATATTCTTGATCCGGCCCTGCTTTTTCATTTCCTTCATGAATTCCCAGATGCCGAATTTCTCGAAGGGGCCGGTGCGCTCGTCACCAAGGTTGTGCATCAGGTAATAGTCGAAGTATTCCACACCGCAGCGCTCCAGAGAAGTCTGGAACATGGCTTTGGCCTCCTCTTCCGTGCGGACTTCCCAGGCCGGCAGTTTGGTGGCCAGGCGGAAGCTGTCCCGGGGATAGCGCTCCACCAGAGCCTCCCGGATGGCAGTCTCGGACTTGCCGTCGTGGTAGCCGTAGGCGGTGTCGAAGTAGGTATAACCGCGCTCCATGTACATGTCAACCATCTCTTTCAGCTGGGGAATGTCGATTTCGCCGTCTTCCAGCACCGGAAGACGCATCAGGCCGAAGCCCAGTTTCTTGATCTCGCTCAGTGATCCAAACATAATGGGATCACCGTCCTTCATTTCCACAACATATCCCAGACCGGGGTCGGGGATCCAGCTCCACATGTTCCCGTCTTCCTTCGGGAACAGTTCCATCATAATCGCAGAAATAACGCCGCCATGGCAGATGGCCACAGTATAGGAATCCTTGCCGCTGTGGCGGTGGGACCACTCCTTCAGCCGGTGCATTCCGATGAGTTCCTTCAGGCCTTCGTGGATCCTGGCCTGAAACTCATTGGAAGACTCGCCGCCGGGAAGCTTGGCATCGCCGGTGGTATCATAGCCCCACTCGTTGAACACCGGATCGTCTTTGACATCCTCATAGTTGACGCACTCGTACTCGCCGAAGTTCATCTCCTTCAGTTTGGGGATCACGGTCCAGAAGTGTTCTCCGAAGAGGATCTCCGCCGTCTGTTTGGTGCGGTGCAGTCCGGAGATGACGAACTGGGTGTCATCGGGCAGTTCCGGATAGACGCCCCGGTCCCGGAGCCGGGCCAGCTGGGCCTCCCCCTCCGCTGCCAGAGGAATGTCGGACGCCCCGTAGAACCAGCGGTTTTTATTTCCTTCTGTGATGCCGTGCCGGATCAGAATAAGCTTGGATGTCATATGGTCTCCTTTCGGAAGTTCGCAAGTCTGTGCTTGCGAACACTCTGTTCAAATTATATAATTAATATACAGTTATATGCAAGCAGTGAGGTAAAATACATGGATATCAAAAGCATTTTCGATAAAGTGGACCACGATCTGATCGCGAAGGTGGATCGCGACTTCGACAATGAGCTGATGTGCTCTCAGGTCACCTTCCTCTACGGCGCCCGCAAGCTGGGATTCGATGAGGAGACGGCGCTGCTGGCCGGAAGCGGTTTCGGCTGGGGCATGCAGCACGGAGAGCGCTGCGGCGCCGTCACCGGTTCCCTCATGGCCCTGGGCCTGAAATACGGATACCGCAACCTGGAAGAATTCCCGAACTATAAGATCCTGAAGAAGGTCCAGGCAGAGTTCGACCGCCGTTTCAAGGAAGAGATCGGCGCCCTCACCTGCGCCGAGATCCTGAAGGCCAACTACGGTGTCGCCAAGGAACGGGAACTCATCTATGAAGAAGAGCGCTACAGCAACTGCGCCGCTCTCACGGCCTTTGCCTGCACGCTCCTGGATGAACTGCTGGAGGATACCACCTACGACGAGGAGCTGATCCGCGCAGAGTGATCCGCCCCATCGGTGACCTGCGGTCAAATGTACAATGATCCATATAGTTATCAAGACGCATCGCAATTACGCGATGCGTCTGTTGCTTTCTGCCTTTATTCGCCTTTGATGGTCTGGGGGATGCCGCAGAAGATCCGGGTCACGGTGTCCGCCTGCTTGCCCAGCCATACCAGGCAGCGGCCGGTTTCCTCACGCCAGGCCCGCTCGGTTTTGTCCATGGGGACCACCCCCTGGGAGATGTCATCCGCCAGGATGATCTTCCCGGCCAGTGCGTCTTTGTTCGCCATGAGATATTCCCTGGCCTCGATTCCCTCCTTGACGCAGGCAAGCACGAACCGCTCGAAGTGGTTGATGCCCTTCGCCTTCATGTTCAGCTCCGGCCAGATGGAATGGTCATTCACCTTGCAGTCGAAGATGTCCTC
>CAMOGZ010000143.1 GCA_946614405.1 uncultured Eubacterium sp.
TCCCAGGCAAACAGTTTTTTTATTTCAACTGTCTACCTAGGAGGTAGCATATCACAGCAGGCAGCGGTTCTTGTTTTTCAGTTCTTTTTCAGTTCTTTCAGCCATGTCGGTTCAGGCTCTCGCCAGCCATGTCAGCTCAGGCATCAGCCAGCCATGTCAGCTCAGACGTCTGCCTGGCCGTAACAGGCCGAGCTTCTGACCGGTCTTTCGACTTAACCCTCAATAGGCTTGGTCTGCCAGATGTCTCTTGCGTATTCTGCGATGGCGCGGTCTGCGGAGAAGCGTGCGGCGCCGGCGATGTTCACGATGGACATGCTGTTCCAGCGTGCGCGGTCTTCGTAGGCTGCCTGCATCTCGTCATGGACGCGGCAGTAATCATCGAAGTCTGCCAGGCACATGTAAGGATCTGCGATACTGTAGGTCGGGTACAGCAGATAGTCATGGATCTTGGCGAAAGGCGTTCCGGCGAATCCGTTCGGAATTGCGTCGATGGCCTTCTTCAGGTGCATGTTGCCCTCATAGTACCACATGCTGTTATAGTGGTTCAGGTTCTCTGCAACTTCGTCAGCCTTCTGACCGAAGATGAAGATGTTGTCGTCGCCGACGGCTTCGTGCATCTCCACATTGGCTCCGTCCAGAGTTCCGATGGTGATGGCGCCGTTGATCATCATCTTCATGTTTCCGGTTCCGCTGGCTTCCTTACCTGCCAGGGAGATCTGCTCGGAGATCTCGGTGGCCGGCATCAGGTGCTCTGCCATGGAAACACTGTAGTTCTCCAGGAAGACGACCTTCAGCTTGGCGGCGATCTTCGGATTCTGCTCGATCTCTTCACCGATCTTGCAGATCATCTGGATGATGTCCTTGGCCATGAAGTAGTTCGGCGCGGTCTTGGCGGCGAACAGGTAAGTCTCCGGTCTCATATCCAGATCCGGGTTCTCCTTCAGAGCCTGGTAACGGGTGATGATGCGCAGTGCATTCAGCAGCTGACGCTTGTATTCATGCAGTCTCTTGGCCTGAGTGATGAAGATGGAATCCGGATCCAGTACCAGACCAGTGTCCGCCTTCAGGCGCTCAGCGAAGTTGACTTTGTTCTCACGCTTGATCTTCTCAAGCTGTTCCTGTACGGCTTTGTCGTCCTTGAAGTCCGCAAACTTGGTCATCAGGCTTGCATCCTTGACGAACTCGGGACCCACGCACTCAGCGACCAGAGCAGAGAGCTTGGGGTTGGACTGGCACAGCCAGCGACGGTATGCGATACCGTTGGTGACGTTGGTGAACTTCTCCGGAGTTGCCAGGTAGAAGTCATGGAATACATCGTCCTTCAGGATCTGAGAGTGCAGGGCGGATACGCCGTTGACCTTGTTGGATCCTGCGATGGAAAGGTTCGCCATGCGGATCTGATCGTCACCGATGGGAGCCATGTAGTCCACTTTGCCGTAGTCGCCGGGGAAGAGCTCCAGCATTTCCTCGCGGAATCTGCGGTTGATCTCTTCGATGATGTTGTAGATGCGGGGCATCATCATCTTCACCAGCTGAGCGTTCCACTTCTCCAGAGCCTCGGCCAGGACAGTGTGGTTGGTGTAGTGCATGGAGCCCTTTACCAGATTCCAGGCATAGTCCCAGGTGCAGCCGTAGTCATCCATGAAGATACGCATCAGCTCCGGTATGCACAGTGCCGGGTGAGTGTCGTTGATCTGGATGGCGACTTTGTCTGCGAAGTTGGCCAGTGTCCCGTGGAGACTGAGGTGGTCGCGGACGATGTTCTGGCAGGAGGCAGATACCATGAAGTACTGCTGCTTCAGGCGCAGCTCCTTGCCCTCTTCAATGTTGTCAGCAGGGTAGAGGACCTTGGAGATCAGCTCTGCCTTGTTGCTGTTCTGCTGAGCCCGGGTGAAGTCTCCGCTGTTGAAGGAGGCCATATCAAAGCCTTCCGAATTGGTGGCTTTCCACAGGCGCAGTTTGCCCACGGCGTCGGTATCGGCGCCGGAGATGAGCATATCATAGGGAACGGCTTCCACGATCTGCTGGTTGTTGATCTCATACTTCAGACCCTCGTCAGTCCAGTGCTCGTGGTAGTCGCCGTAGAATCCCACCTGGAAGGTGTCCTCGCCGTGGCGGGTCAGCCAGACGTGGCCGCCGGGCAGCCAGTTGTCCGGCATCTCAACCTGCCAGCCGTCTACGATCTTCTGCTTGAACAGACCATATTCATAACGGATGGAGAAGCCGGTGACGTCGTAACGCTGGGAGACCATGCCGTCCAGGTAGCAGGCTGCCAGACGGCCGAGGCCGCCGTTGCCCAGTCCTGCATCCGGCTCGGAGTCGTACAGGTCCTGCAGGGTCATGCCGCGGTCTGCGATGATCTCTGCAACCAGTTCAGTCTCGCCCAGGTTGTACAGGTTGTTCTTCAGGGACTGACCCATCAGAAACTCCATGCTGATGTAGTAGATTTTCTTCTTGTTCTTTCTGGTCTTCTCTTCCTTGCGGCGGATCTTGTTGAACTCCCACTTCTTGTGCTGCAGCTGCCCGTTGATGATCTCGGCGATGGCCATGTACATGTCGCGGGGAGTTGCCTCTTTGAAAGAGGTGTGGTAGTTGTTCTCAAGATGTCCGATAAGAAGTTCTTTAAACTCGGCTTTAGCTTTCTTGGTGTATCCGGGTTTGTTGATGATCATAGTGTTCTGTTTTCCTTCCGTTATTATTTGAATAATGCTCTCTGATAGAGTTCTACATAAGTCTTGGATGCGGTGCTCCAGCTGAAGTCCATCTTCAGGTCATGCTGGATCAGTTTCTCCCAGTTCTCCTTGTCGCCATAGCGCTCGATGGCTCCGGCCAGGCAGTGGTAGAAGCTTCCGCTGTCATAGTTGTCAAAGACGAATCCGTTTCCGTCGCCCAGTGTGCAGTCCTTGATGGAGTCGTTCAGTCCGCCGGTGGCACGTACCAGAGGTGCGTTACCGTAGCGGCAGCCGATCATCTGGGACAGGCCGCAGGGTTCGCTCTTGGAAGGCATCAGCAGGATGTCTCCGGCGGCGTAGATGCGGTGGGACAAAGCCCGATCGAATGTGATCAGGGATCTTACGTTGAACGGATGACGGTCCTGCAGTCCGCGGAAGAAATTCTCATATCCGGCGTCTCCGGTTCCCAGCAGCACCAGCTGGCAGTCATACTTGTCCAGGATGCCGTCGATGGTGGAGGTCACCAGATCCAGTCCCTTGTGGGTAACCAGTCTGGAGATCATGGTGAGCATCGGTGCATCACTTTCCGGAAGTCCCAGTTCTTTCTGCAGTGCGCGCTTGCAGGCCAGTTTGCCGGAGGTGTCCTTGGCGTCGTAGTTGGCTGCGATCTCAGGATCCTTGGCAGGATCGTACAGCTTGACGTCGATGCCGTTCAGGATACCGACCATCTTGCCGGCGTTCTTGCGGACGATGTTCTCCATACCGTGAGCGAAGAATGGATCTTCCAGCTGCAGGGCATAGGTGGGGCTTACGGTGCTGACCAGGTTGGCAGTCTCGATAGCGCCCTTCATCAGGTTCACGTCATCTTCGAATTCCACCAGGTGCCATGCGTCTGCAGGCAGTCCCAGAACATCATTGAAGACCTGAGCGCCGTAACGTCCCTGGTATTCCACGTTGTGGATGGTGAAGATCGTGGTGGTGTACTTCAGTTTGTAGATGGTATCCTGCAGGATGGGGACCATTGCAGTCTGCCAGTCGTTTGCGTGGATGATATCCGGCTGGAATCCGGTGAATTCCATGGATTCGAATACGGCTCTGGAGAAGAATGTGTAACGTTCGCAGTCATCGAAGTAGCCGTACAGAGCATCTCTTCCGAAGTATTCTTCATTGTCGATGAAGAAATAGGTCACGCCCTGGTAACGCAGGCGGAATACGCCCATGTACTTCCAGCGCCAGGATACCGGAATATCCTTGTATCCCAGGAACTCCATCTTGTTTCTGAATTCCTGGCTGACGCCTTTGTGCAGAGGGAGGATGACGCAGCACTCGATGGAGCGCTTGCGGTTCAGTGCCTTGGGCAGGGAGCCTGCTACATCACCCAGTCCGCCGGTTCCGCAGAATGGAACGGATTCCGGGGAGCAGAAGAGGACCTTGATGGGCTTGGGTCCTTCCTTGACTTCTTCCTCAGCCTTAGGCTCTTCAGTTGCCTCAGCCTTAACTTCTTCCTCGGCCTTGGGCTCTTCTTTGACCTCAGCCTTAACTTCTTCTTTTACTTCAGCCTTGACTTCTTCTTTTAC
>CAMOGZ010000144.1 GCA_946614405.1 uncultured Eubacterium sp.
GGGAGCCTCCATGAAGACCTGCGCCACCGGTAAAGAGGCCGTATCCGTAGGATACATGTACCACATCATCTTTGGTTCCGCCGGCGGCGACAATGGCTCTTGCACAGCAGTCATCCCACATATCGATGTCATTCTGGGTATAGAATGCGACGACGCGTCTTCCTGTGGTTCCGCTGGTGGAATGGATGCGGACACAATCGCTGAGAGGTGCTGCCATAAGTCCGTAAGGATAGGCATCCCGAAGGTCGTCCTTGGTCAGGAACGGAAGTTTATAAAGGTCATCTACACCTTTAATATCGTCCGGAGTGACCCCTTTCTCCTCCATCTTCTTACGATAGTATTCCACATTGTCATAGACTCTTTTCACGGTGTTTACAAGCCGTTCATCCTGCATCTTCCGGAGTTCTTCTCTTGATGCAGTTTCAATTTCTGGCTGATAATAGTTTCCCATACTTTTGTTTCCTTTCGTCTGAAGTTATTTGTTATTAAAAACAATACTCCGATAGGTTTATTCATACAAACTAACAAAATAATAGCATTCAGACGCAAATAAATCAATAGTCTCAGTTTGGATTATATTGTTTAATCATACGATTAGTTTGTCTTTTTAGTCATTAAGTATAAAAAGAGCTGCTGATCAGCTCAGCAGCTCTCTAAAGTTCGATCAGATGAAGTACTCTACCGCAGAACGGAACAGCTTCATGTCATAATCGCCCGGAACGTTCTTATAAAGATCCTTTCCGACACGCTCTGCATGTCCCATCTTTCCGAGGATACGTCCGTCCGGAGACGTGATTCCTTCGATGGCGTAATAGGATCCGTTTGGATTGAACTGAACATCCGTGGTGACCTCCCCGTCCAGATCCACATACTGGGTCAGGATCTGTCCGTTCTCCGCCAACTCACGGATCAGGCTCTCTGGTGCGATGAACCGTCCTTCACCGTGGGAGATGGGTACGGAGAAAATGTCTCCTGCATGTACGTTTGCCGTCCATGGGGATTTATTGGATGCCACTCTGACGCGAACGATCTTCGACTGGTGGCGCCGGATCTCGTTGAATGTCAGTGTGGCACAATCTTCATCGGTATCAATGATCTTGCCGTAGGGTACCAGCCCCAGTTTGATCAGTGCCTGGAATCCGTTACAGATTCCGATCATCAGCCCTTCCCTATTGTCCAGGAGGTCTGATACGGCATCCTTGATCTCCTGATTCCGGAAGAATGCGGTAATGAATTTACCGGATCCGTCCGGCTCGTCTCCGCCGGAGAAACCGCCCGGAATGAAGATGATCTGAGATTCGCGGATCTTCTCTGCGAAGGTCTCAACGGAACGGGAAACATTCTCAGCCGTCAGGTTGTTGATCACGAAGATCTCCGGATCGGCTCCGGCATCCCGGAATGCCTTGGCGGAATCAAACTCACAGTTTGTTCCCGGGAATACGGGGATCAGGACCTTCGGCTTGTCCACACGATAGGAGGCGTGGGCATGCTGCTCATATTCACAGGTAATGGTCTCTACCTTGTTATCCTTCGGCTGGATATTGCATTTATAAACAGATTCCAGCTTCTCTTCATATTTGGCTTCCAGTGCGCACAGATCCAGTTTGCAGTCTCCCAGAGCGATCACAGGCTCGGCGCAGGTGGTTCCGATGAGGATCATGTTGTCCCCTTCCAGTTCCACATCCTTGCCGTCCACTTCAATGAGAATGGAGCCGTAGTGATAACCGAAGATATCATCCATGGAAAGCTCTTCATCGTAGCAGAAACCGATCTGGTTACCCATGGCCATCTTCAGAATTCCCTCTGCGATGCCGCCATAGGTCGGAGTATAGGCTGCCTTCACCAGTCCGCTGGCATTCAGCTCGCCCACTCTGCGGAATACTTCCTTGAGAGACTCTCCTGTGGGAAGTCCGTTCTCATCGTATTCCGGGGTTAACATAATAATTTTATCGTCTGTACTCTTGAATTCCGGTGACAGAATATGATCTGTGCTGTCTGTGGTGACGGCGAAGGAGATCAGGGTCGGCGGTACATCAATGTTTTCGAAGGTTCCGCTCATGGAGTCCTTGCCTCCGATGGCTGCCACGCCCAACTCCTTCTGTGCCCGGAATGCTCCCAGCACTGCTGACATGGGCTTGCCCCAGCGTCCCGGTTCCGTTCCCGGTTTCTCAAAGTATTCCTGGAAGGAAAGATAAACATCGCGGTACATTGCACCGGTGGCCACCAGCTTGGATACGGATTCCACCACTGCCAGATAAGCACCGTGATACGGGCTGGCGCTGGCGATCATAGGATTGTATCCCCAGCTCATCAGAGAGCAGGTATCGGTGTGCTTGGATTCCACGGAAATCAAATTGACCATGGCCTGAGTCGGTGTTCTCTGGAACTTGCCGCCAAAGGGCATCAGCACGGAGCCAGCTCCGATGGTGGAGTCAAACTGCTCGGAAAGTCCTCTCTTGGAGCAGACATTCAGATCCGAAGCAAGCTTCTCATATTCTTCTGCAAAATCACCGGACAGTTCCTTGGAGAAGCTGCTGTGCATGGGGATCTCCACGTCGATGTGCTTCTCTGCGCCGTTGGTATCCAGGAATGCTCTGGAGATGTTGACGATGGCTTCGCCGTTCCAGTTCTCCAGAAGATACGGGCTTTCTGTCACTCTGGCGACGATGGTGGCCTCCAGATTCTCAGTCTCAGACAGGGCGATAAAGCGGTCTGCATCCTCAGCAGCGACTACTACGGCCATTCTTTCCTGAGATTCACTGATGGCAAGCTCGGTTCCATCCAGACCGTCGTACTTCTTGGGGACCGCATTCAGATCGATGTCCAGTCCGTCTGCAAGCTCTCCGATGGCGACGGATACACCGCCTGCGCCGAAGTCGTTGCAGCGTTTGATCATTCTGGATGCTTCCGGGTTACGGAACAGTCTCTGGAGTTTACGCTCTTCCGGCGCATTGCCCTTCTGGACCTCTGCTCCGCAGCTTTCCAGGGATGTGAGTGTGTGCTTCTTGGAGGAGCCTGTGGCGCCGCCGCAGCCATCTCTTCCGGTACGTCCGCCCAGAAGGATCACGATATCTCCGTCTGTGGGCCGTTCTCTGCGGACATTCTCTGCGGGAGCCGCAGCGATGACAGCGCCCACTTCCATTCTCTTGGCAACATATCCGGGATGATAGATCTCATCCACCTGACCTGTGGCAAGGCCGATCTGGTTTCCGTAGGAGCTGTATCCGTCTGCAGCGGTGGTGACCAGTTTTCTCTGAGGGAGCTTCCCTTCCAGGGTCTCAGATACCGGTGTCAGCGGGTCTGCAGCTCCGGTCACGCGCATGGCTCCATAGACATAGCTTCTGCCCGACAAAGGATCGCGGATCGCGCCGCCGATACAGGTGGCCGCGCCGCCGAAGGGCTCGATCTCGGTCGGATGATTGTGGGTTTCGTTCTTGAACAGAAGCAGCCAAGGCTCCTTTTTGCCGTCGGCCTCGACCTCGATCTTGACCGTGCAGGCATTGATTTCCTCGCTCTCATCGAGCTTCGGAAGCCTGCCTTCTTTTTTCAGGTATTTCACCGCAACCGTCGCGAGATCCATCAGGCAGACCGGCTTTTTGACGCCCAGTGCGCTTCTGGTTTCCTGATAATCTTCCCAGGCGTTCTGCAGAAGGCTGTCCTCGAATTCCACGCCGTCGATCGTCGTCAGGAAGGTCGTATGACGGCAGTGATCGGACCAGTAGGTGTCGATCATCCGGATCTCGGTGATCGTCGGATCGCGGTGCTCGGAGCGGAAATACTGCTGACAGAAGGCGATATCCTGCTCGTCCATCGCAAGGCCGTAGTCCCGGACAAAGGCGGCAAGCTCCGCCTCCGAATAATCGATAAAGCCCTCCAGCGTCCGCACTTCCGTCGGAATCTGGTATTCGATCTTCAGGGTCTCCGGCTTCTCAAGAGAGGCTTCCCTTGCTTCCACCGGGTTGATGACATATTTCTTAATCTCCGCGAGCTCTTCGTCCGAGACATTGCCGTAGATCGCATAGACTCTCGCCGTACGGACCAGCGGACGCTCCCCGGTCGAAATGATCTGGATACACTGGGACGCCGAATCCGCCCGCTGGTCAAACTGTCCGGGCAGATACTCGACGGCAAAAACCTTCGCGCCCGAGAAATCCGGCGCATCATACAGATCATCCAGCTGCGGCTCGGAGAATACCGTCGTTTTCGCATACTCGAAAAGGTCCTCACGGATATCCTCGGCG
>CAMOGZ010000145.1 GCA_946614405.1 uncultured Eubacterium sp.
GCGGGGATACCCGCGCTGAAGGAGAAGATGGCTGCCGCAGCGGCAGCCAACCACTTGGGAACAGAGCGGCCGCTGGCCGCGGATCTGATCCCACCAGGCGGCACCGCCGTCCTGGTGGTACCCATCGACGAATCGGCGCCGAAGGGCAGGCTGATCCTGCCTCAGCAGCAGGTGATCCGGGACCTCATCGGGGCCGGGGACAGTGTGATGGTCTGCCGGGAGAGCGAGCTGGCCCAGACTCTGGGGCGGCTGGCCGAGGCGCCGGACCTGGTGATCACAGACAGCCAGGTCTTCGGGCTGGTGGCGGAGATCCTCCCGGAAGATGTGCCCCTCACTTCTTTTTCCATCCTCATGGCCCGTCACAAAGGCTTCCTGGATACGGCTCTGGCCGGCGTCCGTGCCATCGACGAGCTGAAGGAAGGAGACCGGATCCTCATTGCAGAGGGCTGTACTCATCACCGTCAGTGCAATGACATCGGGACCGTGAAGATCCCCCGATGGCTGCAGAAACACAGCCAGGTGGGCTTTGTGCTGGAAACCTGCTCCGGGCGGGAATTCCCCCAGGACCTGTCGGAATACCGGGTGGTGATCCACTGCGGCGGCTGCATGCTCAACGAGAGAGAAGTGCAGACCCGCATGCAGCGAGCGGTCTCCCAGGGCGTTCCCTTCATTAACTATGGAGTGCTCATCGCCTACATGAACGGGATCCTGGAGCGGAGCATCGCACCGATAAAATAAGAGATAATTATGGACAGAGGCAATACGCCTCTGTTTTTTTGTAATAAAATGGATATAAAAAATATACAAATATAGCGCAAGAGTTTAAATTGTGCTATAATTCAATTAATAGTTCGTGAGTTGTTGTTATTATTTCCGTGAGAGAGGAGGAATAATAAAATGAAGCGAAGGAAAGCTAAAGTAAGTGTTATTCTGCTTTCCGCGATACTGGCATTTACTATGTCGTTCAGTACCGTGTCTGCGGCAGAGAACCAAATCACACTGACGCCATCGCAGGATGGCGGCTACATCGCTCAGCTGGTTGACCAGATCGGAGGCGAAGACGGCCTGTATAAACAGGGTGTAAACGGCTTTGATATGTACAATAACCTGGGTTATGTATTTATGGGATGGAGAACCACCGGCGGAACCTGGCAGAATCAGGTCATCGGCGGTTACATCATGGACAAGCTTGCTGAAGCAGGCTATACCACAACCGATGCGAATGTGGAGGCGCCCTATGGCACCAAACCTGACAGTGACAAGAGCAGCGCCACAGACGACGACTATGCATGGGAGATCCAGTACCAGAATTCTGATACCAAGAATCTCGGAAACACATGGGATCCGGAATATGCAAGTCTGGATGTTGCTCTGGTCAAGGGAGATGGAACTCCGGTAAATGATGCCGAAGTAAACGAGCTCACCGAAGCTGTCAGCGGAGACATCTGGGGATTCAACCCGACTAAAGAAGTATATCAGAAGAATTTCGCCAAGACTTTCGGTATGGACTATGAGAAGGATATCGCAAGTCTGGCTACAACCAGTGAAAAAGTACTGGCGATGCGTGATGTACTCATGAAGTCCGACGTGGCTTTTGATGAGAGAACTTCTGTTGATGATTATACCTACATCAAGAGAGATGAGATCGGCAAACCGAATCTGGAGGCCATCCTCAATCTGAGATGCAGACTGGCTACCAACAGTTCCTTTACGGATCCTACCGGAACCGATCCGGCTGAGGCAAAGGGAAGAGACGGCGAGTTCATCTATGTTGGAACCGTCAATACACGCAACAACACAAACTCACAGAATATCCCGGCAGAAGAAATCGCCGGAAAGATCATCCTGACCGATTCCAGTGTCAACAATGGATTCACCTATGCCAGAACCAATGGCGGTGTGGGTGTTGCTTCCAAATACGCTGTAGAGAGCTACCTGTGCCCGAAGGATGAAGAAGGAAACATCCTGCAGCCATGGTATGAATCTTCCAGATACTCCGGCGGCGGCAGCCTTGCCAATACTCTGGCAATGACGGAGGCAGGAACACCGATCGTTGAATGGCAGTTCAGCAACAGACAGTACGACAGCCTGCGTGCTCTGCTGAAGAAAGCAGAAACCATCAATGCTGCAGCTGAGTCTGATGCAGATAAAGTCAAGGTTACCGGACATCAGATCTCCATTGGACAGGTTTATCCGATGACCAAGACTGAAGGTAAGCCGGGCAAAGGCCAGGCCGTTGCCATCGCAGAAGTAAAGGGATCCGTACATCCTGAGAAGAGAGTCATGATCTGTGCGCACGTACAGGAACCGGGATGCTGCGATAACGCTACTGGTGTTGCAGCTCTGCTGGGACTGGCTACGGAATATAAGAAGCTGGTTGATGCCGGTAAAGTTCCAAGGCCGAAATGCACTATCACCTTCATGTGGGGCGATGAAATGAACATGGCAACCTACTGGATGGATGGACATACGGAAGAGAAAGCAAACATGATCGCTTCTCTGGATATGGATATGACCGGTGAGGACCCGGCTAAGACCGGTGGCGTCATGAGAATTGAGAAGACACCGGATCCGTCCGCACTGTATGGTTACACTCTGGACGCTGTTCCATGGAACGAGCCGGATGATGAGATTCCATCTCCGCTGCATCCGTACTATGACGAGAATTATGACAGCAGCTGGGGCGAAGGTTTCGTCAGACTGCCGGATTCCCACACACTGTGGGGAGCAGGATCTGTGGGCAACCTCTTCAAGAGAGGCTGGTATCTGAACGACTTGTACATGTACACCACCAGTACTGTTATCGACAGACACGATAAGGACTTCGAAGTTGATGTTTGTCCATATGAGGGAGGATCCGACCACTCCAGATTCCTGGCACAGCAGATCCCATCCGTACTGACCTGGCACTTCACGGATTATGTATATCATACATCTTCCGATACTCTGTATATGGCAAGCCCGCGCGAGCTGGAGAGTGTTGGTGTTACCACACTGGCATGCGCACAGGCCATCAGTGATGCATGCGATAACAACGATGCTGCACTGGAGATGCTGGGCGCTGTCAAGGAAGCAGCTATGAAGAGAATGGATGCAGAGGCCATCAACACCCAGAATCATCTGACCTATGCCAAGGCAGGACATCAGTCCTATACCGAAGCACTGGCAGATGAGAAGGAAGTCCTCCAGGCTTGGGGCGACTGGTATGATGAGGCTCTGGATTCCGTTCTGACCCTGGTCGATGAGCCGTCCGATGAGCTGAAGGCAGCTGTTGCTGCTGCAAAATCTGATGTCGCTGCAAAGGTAGCAGAGAACATCAAATACGCGAAAGAGCTGTTCGCAGTAGACGTAATGGATGAATCCGCAGAGCGTATCGCAGCTGCAGAGAAGGCTCTGGAAGAGGCTAAGGCAGAACTGGCTGAGGCCAAGGCTGCTCAGGGAACGACCGCCGCTGAGCTGGCAGAACTGAAGGCTGCTGTAGAAGGCGCCAAGGCTGATCTGGAGAAAGAAAAGGCCAAGGAAGACATCGCTGCTGCCGCTAAGGTAGATGCCAAAACTTATCCGGCTGCAGAGGCTAAGGCTGTTGCCGATGCACTGGCTGCATACAACACACTGGCCGCTGATCCGAATGCCAAGGCTGCTGACATCGCTGCCGCTGCTGCTGCAGTGAAGGATGCTGTTGCCAAGGCTACGGAGGCTAAGGCAAAGGCTGATGCTGCCAAGGTTGCCGCTGCCAAGAAGCTGACCGTTAAGGGTCTGAAGGTTAAGGCAGGTAAGAAGCAGGCTGTAGTCTCCTTCAAGAAGACCAATGGCGCTGCTGCTTACCAGGTACAGTACAGACTGGGCAAGGGCAAATGGAAGAATGCCGCCAAGTCCACCAAGAAGGTTAAGGTCACTGTCAAGAAACTGAAGAAGGGTAAGAAGTACGGATTCCGCGTACGCACCATCTCCAAGGTCAATGGCAAGACGATATACGGTAAGTGGACGAAAGTCAAGACTGTTAAGATCAAATAAGATCTAAACATAAATATCTCCGAAGAAACACCGGGCCGGCGCTGATGCGCCGGCCCGATGCTGTGTTTGCGGCCGGCGGCTTGGGGGTGTCTGCTGCTGGATGCGCCCGTATCTGGCCGCAGTACGCTTTCCGGATGCCCGGGATGCCCCGCTGGCTTCCTGAAAATTACTAAATTATGGAATATTTTACAGTTAATTATTGACAGGGGATAAAATCCG
>CAMOGZ010000146.1 GCA_946614405.1 uncultured Eubacterium sp.
ATGCCGGACGGCACCTGCGGCGTCATTTCCTTCGGTGTGAAGGGCGGAAGAGCGGCAGCAGAGCAGTTCATGAAGAACCTGAAGCTGTGCAGCATCGAGACCCACGTGGCAGATGCCCACACCTGCATTCTGCACCCGGCCAACTCCACCCACAAGCAGCTTTCCGATGAGGAACTCATCGCCAGCGGCGTGGGACCGGATCTGGTGCGCCTGTCTGTCGGCATCGAGAATGCAGACGATCTGATTGAGGATATCGCTCAGGCACTGGCCTGCGTGAAATAGGAGAGAATTATGGATTATCAGGAGAGGATCAAGGAACTTGCCACCAAATTCTTCATGGAACTCCTTCCGGGGTACCAGAATGTGGCGGCGGAGTTCATGAAGAAAGGACGTAAACTGAATCTCTTCCGGAAGGTGGACTATGTCGGATACATCGACAGTCTGAAAGGCTTTCAGGGGGAAGCCGACGAGATGATCCGGGAACTGACGGACATCGAGATCCCCGAGGAGGACGTCAAGGGCGAGAACCTGGCGGAGACCTTCATCGAGGCTCTGGAAGAGTACCAGAAGATGTGCGAGCGGGGGGTCCGCTTCAATGAGCTTCAGGATCAGAAGCAGAATCACCAGCCCATCAGCATGGAAGATGTCCGCCTGGCACTGCAGGGGATGCAGCTGGGCGCAAGATCTGCCGGAGCGGCAGCAGAGAAGCTGGATCTGACCTACCGGGTTTATGTTGGGGTACTGCCGGAGGACGCACTGAACCAGGAGCCGGAAGAGTCCGACGATACGGAGGAACCGGACGAGCTGGAAGAAGATTAAGAAACAGGGGACGGGATGGAGTATATCGATATCATACTGATCATACTTGTGGTGGTCCTGATCGTGCTGTCGGTGTTTACGCTGACGCAGTTCGCCTCCATTCGCCGGGAGATCGATGAGTCCCGGCAGGAGACCAGCCACAATATCAATGACGCATTCGCCAGCTTTGGAAACATGGTTTACCAGAGCCAGCGAAGCGCGTCCGAAATACAGGAAAAACGGCTGGCTGACCTGAATGAGAGGGTCAGCCAGATGAGCGCTGAGAACAGCCGGCAGCTGGAACGGATGAGGGACACTGTGGATGAGAAGCTGCAGAAGACCCTGGAAGAGCGGATCGGCCAGTCCTTCCGTCTGGTCAGCGAGCGGCTGGATCAGGTGAGCCGGGGACTGGGCGAGATGCAGAATCTGGCAAACGGCGTGGGAGACCTGAAGAAGGTCCTGTCCAACGTCAAGACCCGCGGCGTTCTGGGAGAGGTCCAGCTGGGAGCCATCCTGGAGGAGATCATGTCGCCGGAGCAGTATGCCCGGAACGTGAACACCCGGGGCGAAGGAAGCAACGTGGTGGAATATGCTGTGAAGCTTCCGGGAGAGCTGGGGCGTCCCGTATGGCTTCCCATCGACGCCAAGTTTCCGGGTGATGCTTATCTCCATCTGGTGGAGGCCTATGAGAGAGGCGACCAGAAGGAGATCATCGCAGCCCAGAAGGCTTTGTCCACCATGATCCGCCGGGAGGCAAAGGACATCCACGAGAAGTACATCGCCCCCCCTGCCACAACCAACTTCGGCATCCTGTTCCTTCCCTTTGAAGGACTTTATGCGGAGGTGGTGCGCCTGGGCATGGTGGAAGTGCTTCAGCGGGAGTATAACGTGAACATTGCCGGTCCCACCACCATGGCGGCACTTCTGAACAGCCTGCAGATGGGCTTCCGCACCCTGGCGATCCAGGAGCGGTCCCATGAGGTATGGGAGGTGCTGGGCGCGGTGAAGACGGAGTTCAGCAAGTTCGAGAGCGTTCTCCTGAAGGCACAGAAGAATCTCAATCAGGCATCCGGGACACTGGATGAGCTGATCGGGACCAGGACCCGGGTGATGCAGCGGAAGCTGGCCCAGGTGACGGAGCTCTCCGGCGACCAGTCACAGGAACTGTTCCGATTCGACGAAGTCAGCGGGATGAGCAGAAATGAGGATAATGACTAAATGAGTATATTTGCCATTGGTGATCTGCATCTGGCCATGGATCCGAGGATCGAGAAACCCATGGATATCTTCGGAGATCTCTGGACGGATCACGCATCAAGAGTAAAGGAATACTGGGATGAGATGGTGAGCCCTGAGGACACCGTGCTCATACCCGGAGACGTTTCCTGGGGCCTTCGTCTGGATGAGGCGATGGCTGATTTTCAGTGGATCCACGAGCGGCCGGGACAGAAGATCATCACCAAGGGAAACCACGACCTGTGGTGGAACTCCATCAATAAGATGAACCGGATGTATGAGGATATTCTGTTCCTGCAGAACCACTGCTATCTGGTGCCGGGCACGGAGACTGCCATCTGCGGCACCCGGGGATGGATCTGTCCGGGAACGGAAGGGTTCGATGAGCACGACCGGAAGATCTACGACCGGGAGATCATCCGTCTGCGGTTCTCCCTGGAGGAGGCAAAGGCCGCAGGGGCATCGGACATCATCGCGGCACTGCATTATCCGCCAACCAACGACAAAAAACAGCTTTCCGGTTTTACGGAGCTTTTGACGGAGTACGGCGTACGGACCTGTGTCTACGGACACCTTCACGGAAAGGACGCCTTCTCCAATGGATACGAAGGGATATTAAACGGAGTGGAGTATCGGCTGGTGTCTCTGGATTATCTGGAGTGCAGGCCGAAAGAGATCAGGAGGTAGCCTATGAGACGAGTCATTTTGATAGTAACAGACAGCCTGGGAGTCGGGGAGGCGCCGGACGCAGCGGCCTATACGGACGCCGGTGCGGATACGCTCCTCCATGCGGCGGAAGGCACGCCCGGATTTGCCATGCCGGAGCTTGCGGCTCTCGGAATGGGGAACATCACCGGCGCGGCACAGGGGAAGTTTCGGATTCCCCAGGATCAGGTGATCGGCTCCTTTGGGCGCATGCAGGAGATGTCCCGGGGCAAGGACACCATCACCGGCCACTGGGAGATCGCAGGCATTGAGACCCTGACCCCGTTCAAAACCTACCCGGACGGGTTTCCGAAGGAATTCATCCGGAAGTTTGAAGAGGCCATCGGCTGCGAGGTGCTGGGCAATTACCCCGCCTCCGGTACGGTGATCATCGAGGACCTGGGCCCGGAGCACGAAGCCACCGGCAAGCCCATCGTCTACACCTCTGCCGACAGCGTATTTCAGATCGCGGCCAATACCGACGTGATCCCGTTGGAGCGGCTCTACGAGATCTGCAAGATCGCCCGGGAGATGCTGGTGGGAGACTGGGCCTGCGGCCGAGTCATCGCCAGACCCTATGTGAAGGATGAAAACGGAAAACGCACCCGCACCTCGGACCGCCACGACTATGCCGTGTCTCCTCCTCAGGAGACCCTGCTGGACAAAGTCAGCGGAGCCGGCCAGACCGTCTGGGCTGTGGGCAAGATCAATGATATTTTCAACGGCCAGGGCATCACAAAGTCTGTCCACACCACCGGCAACATGGACGGCGTGGACAAAACCCTGGAAGCCATGAAGGAAGACTTCGGCGGTCTGATCTTCACCAACCTGGTGGACTTCGACTCTCTGTACGGCCATCGCCGGGATCCGGAAGGATACGGCCGGGCCATCATGGATTTCGACCGGCGCCTGCCGGAGATCAAAGCCGCCATGCATGATGAGGACATCCTCATTATCACTGCGGACCACGGCAACGATCCCATCCATCACGGGTTCGACCACACCAGAGAATACGTTCCCGTACTCCTGTACGGCGCACCCATTGCAGCCGGAGTAGACCTGGGGACCCGCCACGCCTTCGCCGACTGCGGCCAGACCATCGCAGAATACCTCGGCGTACCCGCAACCGCAGAAGGAGAGAGCTTTCTTTTGGAGGTTTTAAAATGAATATGCAGGATATTATCTTAAAAAAGAGAGACGGAGGGGTACTGGACGCCAAGGAAATCCAGTATTTCGTTAAAGGATATGTAGCAGAGGAGATCCCGGACTACCAGGTCTCCGCACTCCTGATGGCGATATTCTTTCAGGGGCTGAACCACGATGAGACGGTGGAACTCACCAACACCATGCGCTATTCCGGCGATACGGTGGACCTCAGTTCCATCCCCGGCATCAAGGTGGACAAGCATTCCACCGGCGGCGTCGGCGACAAAACCACG
>CAMOGZ010000147.1 GCA_946614405.1 uncultured Eubacterium sp.
TCCAGCATGAAGTTGATGACGGCTCTCTCCAGACGGGCGCCCATACCCTTATAGACGGTGAACCGGGTGCCTGCGATCTTGGCAGCCCGCTCGAAATCCAGGATGTCCAGGTCCTCGCCGATGTCCCAGTGGGCCTTCATCTCAAAGGACTCTTCCCGCGGGGTCCCCCACTTGCGCAGTTCCACGTTGTCGCTGTCATCCACGCCCTCCTGTACATCCTTGTAGGGTGTGTTGGGCACGTTGAGCAGGGCGTCCCGCAGCGCGGCTTCTGTCTCGGAGACCTGGGCATCCAGCGCCTTGATCTCATCGCTGAGCTTCTTCATCTCCGCCATCAGCTCTGTGGTGTCTTTGCCTTCCTTCTTGTAGACCGGGATCTGCTTAGACGCTGTCTTCTGATGATTCTTCATCTGCTCCACGGTGGCCAGGATCTCTCTTCTCTTCTTGTCCAGCTCCACCACATTGCTCAGTCCGAAGTCGCCCTTGCCTCGCAGTTCGACCGCCTTCTTCACACCTTCATAATCTTCTCTGATTCTCTTGATGTCCAGCATGTTTATTCCTCCATCATTCCATTGATTTACTGACACTTAAAACAGGTTCTTCTTGTACATCAGATACATTCTGATCAGCTGCTCGGTCTTGGTCTGCATTTCCACCAGAAGATCCGAGGCGGTTTCATAATCTTTTTCCCTGAGGGCGTTGACGATCCGGGTCAGGAGGCAGGTCTCCGCCACGGTGTTCCTGCCCAGATAATCCCGCAGTTTGGAGATCTTCTCCCAGCTGCGGCGGTCATAGTCCACAGATTCGCCCTCCGTATGGGCCTTGCGGCAGCGCCGCAGGGTATTCATGGTGTCCGGGATGATCCGGTTGCGCAGCTCCGTCTCCCACTGGGAGATCACCGCCTCCCGGTAGGATGCCAGCGTGGTGGTGGTCATCACATTATCCCGCTGGAAAATGGCCAGCTTTTCCGGGTAGAGGTCGAATGCCTGAATGTTCTCCCAGACCGTCCGGGGCGCTCTGCCGAAATAGCGGTCACGCTCCTCTTCCGTATATTCATCAAAGACGTCCCGCTCACTGCGGTACATTCTGTCTTTGTCCAGATAGAAATCCTCTTCGCCGTATTCCTTGGAGATGGATTTCTCCAGCTCCTCCGGCGTCTTCCCCGCTTCCAGCGCGGCTTTGATCCCGTCCAGCATGGCCATATAGGAGGCGGCCAGGACCAGATAGGTATTGCTCTTGGGATTGGGCGAACGCAGTTCGAACCGGGTGGCCATGGGGCTGCCTGTCTCCCGGATCAGACCCACCAGGACGGTACGGTTCCGGGAAGGAGTCTGGGCCGTATGTCCCAGGGAGGTCACGGTACAGACCGGAGCCTCGTAGCCGGGCTTCAGCCGGTTCAGGGAATCGTTGGTGGAACTGACGAAGGGATTGATCACATCGTAGTTCTTCAGAAGTCCCATCAGGGCGCCGAAGCCCACCGGGCTCAGGAACTGATTCCGCTCGTCCTTCGGCGCGAACAGGTTCACCATCCTGCCGTCCTTCAGCTTCGCTGCCACGCCCATATGGGTATGCTCTCCGCTGCCGGCGATGCCCACCATGGGCTTGGCCATGAAGGTGACGTCCAGTCCGTACAGGCGGAAGATGTCGCGGACCACATACTTGATGTGGTTCTCATTGTCCGCTGCCTGCACCGCGGAGGAGTATTTCCAGTCGATCTCCAGCTGTTCCATCACGTGGTCGTAGTTTCCGGAGTTTTCCAGCTTGGCCTTGACGCCGCCCACTTCCTTGTGGCCCATTTCCATGTCGAAGCCGTATTGCTCCAGGACCAGCATGACCTCTTCCAGGGCGGTCCGCACGGGACCGGAGGTCCTCTTCCAGTACTGCTCCTTCAGCATCTGGGCCGTGGAGAGCTGTTCTCTGTCCGCGTCGTCTTCCGGCGACCGGACCCAGAATTCCAGCTCGGTGGCCGCGGTGATCACAATCTCGTCGATGTCCTCCCGTCCGTCGATATCCATGTGTTCGAATACATAAGGGTGCTTTTCCAGCAGGTCCAGCAGGTCGCTCTTGAAGTTCCGGATGGCGTCCCGGAGGATGACCCGGGAGCCTACGCCTTCATCATCATTGTGGACCAGGGAGGACGGGATCCGCAGGGTGCCCACCGGCAGCCCGGTCTCCGGATCCGGATAGCTGAAATTGTGATCCACGAACCAGTTGACCGTGGTGTCCGGAATGATGTCCACCTTGGCGTTGTTCAGTTTCGCGATCCTGGGAAGAACAACGGAGGAGCCGTCGGTCTGCACGCCTTCCCGGAGGAATTTGCCGATGTCCTTCAGGAACTCCCGCACCGGGATCTTCTCATCTGTGTCATGTCCGCCGATATCGATCCCCACCAGGGAAACGAACTTGATCTCCGGATGCGCCAGCAGGGTCTTCCGGATCTGGTCCACCCCGTGCCGGTCCGCGGAAATCTTAAACAGCATCTTGCTGAAATCGTAATTGAGCATGGCCTGCCTTTCCACTTAAGCGCTGATATAATTGCAAAATCTCTTTATAACGAGAAACATTCCCGAAGTGCTCCCCGGGAATGTTCTGATCTTCTTGTCTTCGTAAACTTACAAAGCGCTGCCGCCCGGTGAGACCGACAGCCGATGACTGCGGTTTTAGTCTGCCAGCTGGTTCAGGTAATCCTCCAGCTCGTCCATGTATCTGCCATACTTGGACCAGTTGCCGTCCTTCAGCGCATCCTGCGCATTGTCGTAGGCGCCCTGGGCCAGTTCGATGAGCTCGGTCTGGCTCAGCTGCTGATCTCCGCCTTCCTGCTGGTCTTCGCCGCCGGCGATCTCTTCACTGCCCTTGCTGTCATGGGCGCTGCCTTCTCCGAACAGGGAGTTGAGCGCTTCCGCCAGCGTGGATTCATAAGCGATCTCATCCCCGTAGACGACGATGACACGCTTGACTTCCGGGATACTGGAATTGGTCGCTTCCAGATAGACCGGCTCCACGTAGAGGAGAGAATCCTCGATGGGAATCACGAACAGGTTGCCCCGGCTGTACTTGGAACCGGAGGAATCCCACAGGGAGAACTCCTTGGAGATCTCTGTGTTCTGGTCGATCTGGGCCTCTACCTGCATCGGTCCGTAGACGACCTTGCTCTTGGGCATCTGGTAGAGCACCAGTTTACCGTATTCTTCTCCATCGTTTCTGGCCACCAGAAGTCCCATCAGGTTCCTCTTGTCCTTGGGCGAGAACGGAATGGAGTTGACGAATTCCGCCTTCGCTTCTCCGGGCAGCTTCATGATGTAGTAATTGGGCGTCATGGTCTTCTCTTCGGTACCATAGATCTCATCAGCGATCTGCCACAGGTCCTCGTTCTGATAGAAGACCTTCACATCGTTCATGTGATATCTCTGATAGATCTCCGCCTGGATATTCAGCAGTGTTCCCGGGTATCTGATGTGCGCCCGCAGGCCTTCCGGCATCTCGCTGAGATCCTTGAAGAGCTTCGGATAGATGTTCTTGAAGGTCTGGGCGATGGCGTCATCTGCATCCACGATATAGTAGTTGGTATCGCCGTTGTAGGCGTCCACGACCACCTTGATGGAGTTGCGGACATAGTTGACATCCGTTTCCGGGCTGTAGGGCTCGGAATAGGGATAGCGGTTGGTCGCTGTGTAGGCGTCGATGATCCAGTAGAGCTTGCCGTCCACCGTGGTCATGTATGGATCCTCATCGTAATCCAGATAGGGCATGATGGTCCGGACACGCTGCATGATGTTGCGGTTGATCAGGATCCTGGAGCTGCCCTTGACGTTGCCGGAAACCAGCATCTTCAGGCTCTTCTCACGAACGGAGAACATGAGCCTTGTCAGCAGGTTCGTCTTGATGCCCGCGTTGCCTTCGTACTGGCAGTACTTGTTGCTGTTGCCGTCCGGATAATCGAACTCATCTTCAGATGTGTTGACCAGGATATAGTCGTTGGTCATCTCGCCGAAGTAGATCGACGGCTGGCTCACCTGCAGATCCACCACGGATTCCGGCGGGATGTTCCCGATCAGGACATCCGGCTGTCCGCTGGCTGTGATCTTGTCTACCCGGGACAGGGTCACGCCGTAGCCGTGGGTGTATTTCAGATGACGGTTCAGCCAGGTATTGCTGATCTTTTCCTCGTCGATCTC
>CAMOGZ010000148.1 GCA_946614405.1 uncultured Eubacterium sp.
CTTCAGCAGCGATCAGCTCGCTCAGTCTCTGGTTCAGGTAAGCCTGATCTGTCTTCCAGTGCTGTGCGACGTTCTGGTTCAGGCCTTCAACATAGACCAGGACCTTAGCATTGTCGAATGCAGTCTTAAATGCAGCCCAGGATTCCGGGGTGTAATCTGACTCAGCAAGTTTCCATGCCTTCTGAACTTCTGCATCCAAAGCGGATCTGTCGATGGAGTGTTCATCGGTATCTTGCAGATCGATGCCGTAAACATAGTAAGCAAGCCTCTGGTTGGTCTCGTCCTTGGCAACGATGCCGGTCTCATCCATAGCCATTCCGTAGAAGAAACGGAATCCATAGTTTGCTCTGGTGGTTCCATACTCCGGAATCGGAGAGAATCCGTAGTCCAGATCGTTTTCGTACATCTCGGTTGCGATGAAGGGCTTGACTTCCTGCTTCTTAGCAGTTGCAAGCGCGGCTCTCATGTCTTCGTTCAGGTAGTTGTGGAAAGACTTTTCAATGTCATTGCCTTCAGCATCTTTCCAGATAACCTTGGTGCTGCCGGACTGCAGCTCCATGATTTTGTTATACAGTTCTGTATTTCCGGCATCCTTGTTGATATCTGTGAAGATGTATCTCGGCTGTCCCATCAGATAAGAATAGGAGTAAGCACCTTCTGCCATGTAATTGTCCTTATCTGGATCATCATTTACAGTAGCGTCGTCTGCGTCGTTGACACGGAGACGGATCTCAGCGCCTTCCTTCCAGTAAGAGTCGATGCCTGCGTCTTTGAACAGATCCTCAATAGTGATACCATTGGCCATGAAGCCGCGGATCCCGTGGTGGGAGCACAGTCCTTGCTGCTCCACATTCTTCTGATAAGCAGCCAGGCCTTCGATATCTTCCATAGTATAAGTCTTGGTGGACAGGACCTTTCCGTCCTTATCCAGGTGTCTGACGTACAGCTTGTCAGCACCGAAGCTCTCGATGGTGACATCCGCTTCAGTGTCCTTATATCCCTCAGCCTTTACCACGATTTTATAGGTATTGGAACGCTTGGGAGTCTTGGCGAAGCACTCGGTGGGGATCGCCAGAGTAAAGGACGCGATCTTGCCGGTTCCCATCTGTACGATACCGAATTCGTTGATATCACAGGTCTGAGTGCTGTCAAATACCGGCTCGCCGGTCTTGGCTTCTCTCTTGGGTACAGCCACTCCGTCTACAGTGACTTCTGTGACTTTGCTTGCCCAGTCCTCTGTGGCACCGGTCAGGGCCAGGGATACGTCAGCCTGCTTGGTCGCATTACTGGGACGTCCGGTCATGGTCAGCTTCTCCGGCAGCGTCGGTCCTGCCGGCGCCTCATCTGCGAATACCAGTGAAGTGGAACCCATGGTGAGAGCCATCAGTGCTGCAAGCACCAAAACAATGGCCCTCTTCAGGGGATTGCTTATTCTGTTTTGCATTATGTCCTCCTTAAAGTTAGAAAGTAGTAAACATTATATAAGCTAGCTTAATATCACATTTATGACAAGAGCTCCGCCACCAGCTTTACTGCAGCAAGCAGGATCGCGGCCTTGCCGAGAACGAGATACCACTCGTTTCCTCTCAGTTTATTGAATCTTCCCGGGCCTGCGTTGCTTACAGGGCATACTCCGGCACAGCGGTAACAGCTGATGCATTCTCCGGCGCCGGTGTTGCGGCCCAGGAAGGGTGCATCATCGCCCTCCTGGGATGTAAAGTATCCCGTGGGGCAAACCTTCTCGCACTGGTGGCACTTTCCGGCACACCGGGCAGGCTGCCTTTGTACCATGGTAAAGGGCATCACCGGGATCATGGCAAACAAAGCCCCCATGGGACACAGGAACAGACAGAAGAACCGTCTGACACATGCCATGCCGATAAGGATCGCCAGCAGAACCAGAAGTCCCGCGGTTTTCCCGGTCAGGGAGAAGTCCAGGGCCCGGAAGGAAGCGAAGACTTCCCATGGGTCCAGGAAGGAGACCTTGCCGTAGTATCCCAGGAAACAAAGCCCCAGTACCGCGGCAAGGACAACATATTTGACTTTCATCAGCAGGGAACGAAGTCCCGCCGGGATGGTGTAAACTTTGCCAAAGGCCTTCTTCTGCAGTGCGGATGACGCATCGTATACCACGTCCCCCAGGAATCCGAAGGAACAGGCATAGCCGCAAAAGAACCGGCCGAAAATAAATGTATAGATCAGGACGGTGATCAGCACCGCCACGAAGGGGGTGAAGTCGATCACATCGACTTTGCCGATCTGTGTCAGGACGTACTTGGCCCCGTTGAATGCCGAGGCATAGATGCCCGGCGCCAGCAGAAAGAAGATGAGCTGGACCAGCCGGTTCACCAGAATGTCCCGGGTCTGTCTTTTCATTTTCTTCATGATGGCCTCCTACTGCGCCGCCTGCTCCAAGGCAGTCTTGACGGCATTGATGATGCCGTTGGAGCTCAGCGTGGCGCCGCTCACCGCATCCACATCGGGAGTCTGCTGTGTGAGGATCTCGTCGATGACGGCGATGGCGGAGTTAAAGTAGGTGTCCGTCTCGCCGGCGGCGGAGGTCACCTGGATGTCCGTGATGGTGTCCTGCTCCACGGTAACGTCAAGGTTAATGGCGCCGCCGTAGCCCTGGCCGCTTCCGGAGTAGGTCCCGTCCTTGTATTTGGAGGCGCCTGCGCCTGCCGCTGCGCCGGATGCACCGGATGCACCGGAGCCTGCGGCTTCTGCGGCCTGGTTTGCCTCCTGAACCTGCTGGGCATAGGCCTGCAGCTGTTTGTTGGCTTCTTCTGCATTCTTATGATAGAAGGCGGCCTGGTTGTAGAACAGGATCGCGCCGACGATCAGCACGACATTTAATATTTTGATCCAGAACCAATTGCTTCTCATATTTAGTCTTCGTTCTCCTGTTCTTCCTTAACTTCTTCACTATCTAAAGCCGCCGGCTCCTTCGCCGGGGCGGTGGTTTTCTCTTCGGTTACGGCAGGCTCCGGATCTTTATTCTCATCCTTGGGAGCCTCTGCTTCCTCTGCCGGCTCAGCGTGTTCTGTTGTTTCTTCCGGAACAGCTGCCGGATCCGGGGTCTTCTGCTCCTCTGCCGGAGCTTCCTTCGGTGCTTCTGCCGGAGCAGAACGCAGGGCGGAGGCCTTTGGCTCGCTTGTGAGCTCGTGGCCTTTCAGAGCATCCTTGACGGCATTGATGATTCCGTTGGAGCTCATGGTGGCGCCGGAGATGGTATCCACATCCGGGTTGTTGGTCTTGACGATGTTGTCAGGTATCGCCGGATAGGCCTGATCCCAGTACCACTCGTCGCCGCCCAGGATCGGGTCCTGGGACTCCACATCGATGTGGGCGATCTTATTGTCTGTGACCTTTACAGTGACATAGGTCATGCAGACCAGACCGGCGCCATTGGTGTATCCCACGGCGCTTCCCTCGTAAATGCCGTTCTCGTATTTGGTACCGGACACCTCGTCTGTGGGCTCGGTTACGACGACGGGCTTCTTCGCCGCAGCCTGCAGCGCCTTCTTGACGGCGTTGATGATGCCGTTGGAGCTCAGGGTGGCGCCGGAGATGGTGTCCACATCCGGTGTCTGATTCTTGATGATTTTCTTGATCAGCTTCTTGGCCTTGAAGAAATAGGAATCCGTGTCGCTGTGGGACAGGACGTTCACTGCGGCAATCTTGCCATCGGTGATGGTGACCTGGACCGTAACCAGGCCATGGTATCCATTGGCGGCTCCGGTATAGGTTCCGTCCTTGTATCCGTCTTCACTCTCATAGTCTTCCACAGGCTGCTCCGGTGTAACGGTGCCTTCGGAAGAGGGCTTTCTGGCAGGAGTAGTGCTCTTCTTTTTCTCCTTTTTATCAGAGGAAGTATTCTTCTTAGCCTTTGCTGCAGTCTTGGTCACAGCCTTGGTCAAAGCCTTCTCGGTGGCTTTGATGATACCGTTGGAGCTGTAGGTGGCACCGGATACGGCATCCACATTGGGGCTCTGCTTGCTGACGATCCGTCCGGTCACAGCCTTGGCCCGGCTGAAGTATTCCGGCGTGTCGGAGTGGGAGACGATCTCCACATTCGCGATCTTTCCGTCTTTGATGGTCACTCTGACGGTGACGGGCCCGTTGAAGCCTGTGGCGGTACCGGTGTAGGTCCCGTCTCTAT
>CAMOGZ010000149.1 GCA_946614405.1 uncultured Eubacterium sp.
CCGAATGCCAGAGACAGAACCGCTCCGCCAACCGCAGAGGTGGAAGAATAGCGGCCGCCGATGTAGTCGTCCATGAAGAAAGCGTCCAGGTAGCCTTTGTTCCCCGCGAGAGGAGAAGTCTCACTGGTGACGGCGATCATGTGATTGGCCGGGTCCAGACCCTGCTGCTCCAGAGCATCCTTCACAAAGGACTCATTGGTGAGGGTCTCCAGGGTAGTGCCGGACTTGGACACCAGGACAAACAGAGTGTGGGCCACATCGATGGTGGACAGGACACTGACGGCGTCGTCGGGATCCACGTTACTGATGAACCGTGCTTCCATCTTCAGAGTATCATTGGCACGGGCCCAGTTCTCCAGGGCAAGATAGACTGCCCGGGGACCCAGGTCGGAGCCGCCGATACCGATCTGAACGACGGTGGTGAACTTCTCACCGGCGCCGTTGGCGATCTCGCCGGAGTGGACTTTGTCCGCGAAAGCAGCGATGCGCTTCTGCTGATCCATGTAAAACTCGCGCTTGTTGACGCCGTCTGCCACCACGTCATCTCCCAGCTGGCCGCGGGTCAGATGATGGAGCACCAGGCGCTTCTCGCCGGTATTGATCATGGCGCCGTTATAGAGCTCTGCGAACTTCTCCGGAAGCTGAGCCTCCGCAGCCAGAGCCTTCAGTGCCTCCAGCACTTCCTCGTCCACCTGCTTGGCGGCGTAGTTGTATGACAGGCCTGCTGCCATGGGGATACTATATTCTTTTACGCGCTGTCCTCCGGATTCACCGGCCAGGGCTGCTCTGATATCAACGCGCTTGGTCATTTTCTTCAGATTCTGATAGGATTCCAGGGTGTCAAGATTCTTCCAATTTACCATGTTTCTCTCCTCTTCAAGTTGTTCATTTATCTATTGCATCGCCTAATGGCGTTTCATAGCCTGTTCCATCTTGCGCTTGGCGTCGCGCTTAGCCATATCGTCTCTCTTGTCATAGTTCTTCTTGCCGCGGGCCACCGCAACTTCCACCTTGGCAAGGCCCTTCTCGTTGATGTACATGGTCAGGGGCACCAGGGTCAGTCCCTGCTGTGAGGTCAGGCCGATGAGCTTGCGGATCTCCTTCTTGTGCAGCAAAAGCTTGCGGGGCCGCATGGGATCCACATTGAACCGGTTCCCCTGCTCATAGGGGCTGATGTTCATCCCCAGAAGGATCAACTCTCCGTTCTGGATCTTCGCATAGCTCTCCTTGATGCTGACCTTGCCTGCCCGGACGGACTTGATCTCCGTGCCGGTGAGCACGATCCCCGCCTCGTAAACATCATCTATGAAATAGTCATGGCGCGCCTTCTTGTTGTTGGCCACCATCTTTTTCTCTCTCTTTGCCATTATATCTTATCCTTGATCATTCCTATTTTATTGAAAGGGAAGAACCGGAAGATCGCTTTGCCCCGGATCTCCTCTCTCTTCACGCAGCCGACGCTGATGTCCCGGCTGTCCGTGCTGTGGAGACGGTTGTCCCCCATGCAGAAATATTCCCCCTGGGGGATGGTGATGCTCAGGTCGCCGCTGGTAAAGGCGTCCCGGGTGTAGGAGTCATCCTGGGGGATCCCGTTAATGAACACCTTGCCGGAATGGATCTCCAGCTTCTCCCCGGGGAGTCCGATGATCCGCTTGATCAGCAGCTCCTCTTCTCCGCTGGGGTCCTTCAGAGTAGACTGCAGCACGATGACGTCACCTCTCTGCGGGGCTCGATGCGCAAAGGCCTCCCTGGCGACGATGAGATAATCGTTGCTCCCGAGGGTCGGATCCATGGATGCTCCCAGGACCCTTGTGGGTTCATAGAACTGACAGCAGATGGCCGCCGCCACGATCACTACCCCGATGTCCTTCAGTACTGCTCTCATTGCTTATGTCCTCATTGATAGGGGTTCTTGATGAATCCGATCTTATTGAAAGGATACAGCCGCACGAATACGCGGCCCACCACGTCTCCCTGGTCCACATAGCCCACCGAGGGGTCACGGCTGTCCACGCTCACTACGCGGTTGTCTCCCATGCAGAAGAGGCAGCCGTTGGGTACCTCCTGATCCTGGATCTCTCCCGGGGTGTATCCGTCATTGGTATAGGACATGTCGTCCTCTTTGCCATTGATATAGACCTGGCCGTCCTCCACGGTGATCTTATCCCCCGGAAGGCCGATGACTCGCTTGATCAGCAGCTTCTTCTTCCCGGACTCCGTGGTCAGCTCCGAATGGAAGACGATCACGTCTCCCCGCTCCGGCGTGTGCCCGAACTTGTATGCCATCTTGTTGATAAACAGATAATCGTTGGAATAGAAGTTGGGCTCCATGGAGCTCTCCTTCACGATGGTTGGTTTGATGAACTGGATGATGATGATGGCGATCACCAGCGCGATGAGAATGTCCTTCACCCATTCCATGATGCCACCTGCGGTTCCTTCTTTCTTGTTCTTCTCTTCTGTCATAATATCCCTTTCTAACCGATCAATTGTTTCTGTATGTTCCGGAATGCCGGCGGCACGGGGCATTCGATGCTCCTTCCGCTGAGGTATCGGTATTCCTCCGGGCATTCCCCGAAAGTCAGTTTATATGCGTGCAGCAGCTGAGTGCTGAGTCCCGTCTCCTTCTTCAGGACCCGGTTCCGGCCGGGGTCTCCGTACTTGGCGTCCCCGATCAAAGGATACCCTGCCGCCGCAAGCTGCGCGCGGATCTGGTGGGTCCTTCCGGTGAGGATCTCCACCTCTGCAAGGGTATAGGTCCCGCTCCTCTCCAGGGGCCGGACATAGGTCTCCATGTCCTTTCCTTCGCCTTGCTCCACGACACGGACCATGTTCCGCTCTTCGTCCTTGATCATGCCTGCTGTCAGGTGCAGCGGCTCCTTCAGATCCCCGAACAAAATCGTCTTGTACAGCTTCTGTATGGTCCCGCGCTCCCGGATGAGCCGGTTGAATGTCTGCAGCGCAGGGTAATTCTTACAGAAGATCACCAGTCCCGTGGTGTTTCTGTCCAGGCGGTTCACCGGGGCCGGCACAAAGGTCCGCTCCCGGGATGGATCGTAATCCCCCTTCTGAGCCAGATAGGCGATGACCTGATTGGCCAGATGGTTCTTCTTCTCATGGCGGTCGCCGTGGGTCAGAAGTCCGAAGGGCTTCTCCACCACAAGGATGTCCTCACTCTCAAAGGCCACCCGGAACTGTTTCTTCGCCCGGGGCGCCTGTTTCTTCTCGTGAAGCCCGGCCATCTTCTCCGGAGCAAGATACAGTGTGATCTCATCTCCCGGCTGCAGAAGATACTCCGCATTCTTCCGCTTTCCATTGACCTTCACATCCTTGCGGATGGTTTTATAAACAAAGGAAAGCGGCGCCTGGTTCAGATATTTCCTGAGAAATTTATCCAGCCGCTGATTCTGTTCGTTTTCACGGATCATGATTGTTTCCATAGACAATATGATACCACACTGCAGTCCGTAAATCAAATGTCACAAATGTGACATATATGTGAATTTGAAAGGGGAATTGTTGTTTTTCTTCCGGAATTGTGTTAGAATGGACACGTTCGGCGAAAGCCTTTGTTTTCGTGCCGAAATTCAAAAGGAGGAATTCAATGAAAAGCAAATCATTTCGCGATTTTCACTACGACCACAGTGACATCATCCTGGCAGTGATCATCTTCATCATCGCTGCCGTCATCATTGTCTGGCGTGTCAATATAATCATGGATTATCCGCAGACGCTGGAGCATCACACCACCAGTAACGCCGTCGCCACAGACGACGCCGCTACGGCAGAATCTCAGGCCGAGACCGCCGTGGTCTCCGGGAAGGCGACCTGGACGGATGACAAACTGGCTGCGGACATCACCGTAGACATCACCGGTACCAATGCAGAAGAGATCATCACCAGCCTGGTGGCCAGCGGCCTGTTCACCAGTGCCAAGGATTTCGACAATGCCTGCAAGGAGGCCAAGATCGATCGCAAGACGGTCCAGGCCGGAACCTACACCTTCCGGAAGGATATGACCAAGCAGGATGTACTGAAGATGGTCACCAAGGTATCCAAATAAGAACCCAGCATAATAGGGACTGTCTCAAAACGGGACAGTCCTTTTGCTTTGCAGATGCGAAGTCCTCATTGCAGC
>CAMOGZ010000150.1 GCA_946614405.1 uncultured Eubacterium sp.
CCGATGGCTTTGATCTTCTTGTCGACCTTCTTGGCCTTCTTCTTGATCTTCTTCTCATGATCATCCTTGGCCTTCATATCGGCATAGGTCTTTTCGGCCTCTTCCAGTGTCTCCAGCTTGGTGACCTTCTCCTTAGCCTGATCGCTCATAGCGTCATAGGTCTCACGTGCCTTGGTAATGGCATCGCCGCTCTCCAGGCTGACCTCACCGATCTCCTCGATGGCCTTATCCAATGCTGCGGCATCGGAAATGGCCTGCTCCAGCTCGGCCTTCGCCTTGGCCTCAGCTTCTCTTTCTTCCTTGGATTTGCAGGCGGACATGGTGAAGATCAGGCAGATCCCCAGCATCAGCACCAACAAAGTCTTGGCTGCGCCTTTCTTTCTCATTTTACGTCTTCCTCCTAATTGTCGTTACCAGGTTTTCTGTTCTTTGAAGTTGTATACGGTGTTATTCACAGTGATGGAATAGTCATACTTGCCCTTTTCCACCGGGGTCGTCTCCACATAGAAGAAGTGCGGAGTCTTATCTGTGTAGTGGTCACCGTCATCGTCAATGACTGCATCCAGGACAAAGAGCTTCTCACCTTCTGTTACAGTTACCCAGCAGTGCTCCTTCTTCTTCTCGGTCTGTCCGGTGACGATCTTCACGTTCTCGATTCCGCAGGCCTTGGCCAGCTCATAAACGATGGCGCCGTAGTTGAAGCATTTGCCGCTCTTCTTGTCTGCCATCACGAAGGCAGTCTCACCGATCCAGCTTCCGTTGCCATCCAGTGTCGGGGACGGTCTTCCCAGGTAGCTGTAATTGTTGATCACATAGGTATAAGCTTTCTTCAGCTTATTCTTTGCGGACATCTTGTTAGTGAAGTTGATGCTGTCCATTACCTTGCCCACGGCTTTGTTGCCCTTGGCATTGCCGACATCCACGAATCCTCTTCCCTTGGAAGAGAAGTAGTACTTGACGCCCTTGATCGTCTTGGACTTGTTGGCCATAGCCGGAGCCTGACCCTTCTTCTTGCCGCTCTTGATCTTCACGAAGTTGTAGGTATGGCCTTTGATCTTCACAACGCCTGTGACCATGCCGCCGCCCTTCTTCATGTTGTAGTACTTGCCACCAACAGTCTGGATGCCATACTTCAGCTTCTTGTTCTTAGCGAAGAACCACTTGCCTTTGACTTTGATCAGCTTGGCCTTCTTGATCTTCTTCGCCTTCTTCTGGGCTGCCTTAACTGCCGCGGTGGCGCCATAAGCCTGGGTGCTCACCTGCAGGTAGGGCAGACTGAATACCATGGTAACCGCCAGGATCAAAGCGACGACCAAACTCTTCCGCATAGTCTTTTCCATTTCTTCCTCCTCATTATCTCTTTAGAATACATCTATTTAAGCTATTATATCATAGCTTTTGTATCTCTTCCATGCTATTCGATGGTGATGGTGGAGAGCACTGCAGACCGGTAAACCGTGCCGTCTTTCTCCGATGCCACCGAAACCTCATACTCACCGCTGGTGAGGTCGAAGGGCTCCACGAATGCCGCGTATCCCGGCACCGATTCCTCTCCCGTCAGTTCGCCTTCGCCACCCCGGAAAGCCTTCACCACGATCTCCTCATCGCCGGACCGCAGGATCACCCAGGCGTCCCCACCGGCCTCACTCATATTCGGATCCAGTGTTCCGTAGATCTTCAGCGAGAAGTTGGTGAGCACGGAATTCTCCGTCTTCACCGTGCCGTGGTAGTTCTCGATCTCCTCCTTGGGAAGGTGGGGCTTCTTCTCCGGCTTCAGGCTGATGACAGGTGCCTTCTCCGCCAGGTCGCCCAAGTGGCGTTCCACCGTCTCGCAGACCACCGCGTCCACGTCATCATCTATGGCCAGGAACGCATCATAGGGCAAAGCCTTACTGATATGGGTCTCCCCATACTCCTCCGCCATGAAGGGCGTCAGCGCATTTCCGAAGGAATCCCGGAACATGAGGAGCTTGCCCTTCTTTCCGTCGTTTTCTGTACGGATGCTGGAGGCTGTGACGTCTCCATCTCCCTCGGTATAGCGGAAGGTGAATTCTTTGTCGTAGTAAACATTCTCATCCTTCTCAAAGGATGTGGGATGGCCCATCCGGTAGAGGTCTCCGGTGAAATCCTTTCGGATCTCGTAGGGCTCCTCCGAATAGTCCGTGTGCTTCTTGTCCAGCTCATCCAGCAGTGCATCCATGGCAAGGGCCGCTCCCTTATTGGTCCAGTGGGAATCCAGCTTATGATAGAGCACCTCGTCCTGGGAGCGGAACAGGGTGAACATATTCACGTAATTCACACCCGCATCCTCAAGAAGGGGACGAAGCCGCTCGGAATTCCGCTCCTCCACATCCAGATGATACTTGTCCGGCATGAACTGGGAATAGAGGCTGTTCTTATTCGGCGCGATGGTGAAGACGAAGTCGATGTCCCGGTCTTCCAGATCATCCTGCAGGGTCTTCAGATTGTAAACCAGATTGGCCAGCTCCCCGTCGCTCATAGTGTGGGAGGCGGTGTAATCATCCAGGGTGGCGCGGTAATAGAGATATCCTTCCTTACCAAGGATCGCCTCACTCTCGGTATCCGACCGGAAATTCCCCTGACGGATGTAGGTTCCAATGTCAATGAGCTGTCCCCGGAAGGCAAAGGTCTTGGAGAAGTAATCTCCCATATCCCTGAGCCAGGTGTGACTGAACTTGGCCGGCAGGCTCGCATCCTTGCCGCCCACGTCGATCTTCTGATGACCAAACCAGGGCATCAGGAGAAGCGGGATCAGGCACAGAATCAGAAACGCCACTATATATATGATGTTTTTCCTTTTCTTTCTCTTATCCATGATCAGAACCTGAAGTAAATAAACGGATTATAGGATGCACCTGCAACGTTGACCACGCAGAGGAAGAACAGAAGCAGGAATCCCAGCTTCCGCAGTATGCCCTGCTCGGCCCCCTTCGGAGTACGGAAATAATCCGGCAGGGGTACGCAGGTGATCAGTGCCACGATAAACATGAAAATATTGAAGGGATCCAGCACGTCAGCGCACTCGCGGATGGCGGTGAAATCACCGAATCCACCGGCAAACATGGCATGGAGCATATTGAATCCCATGGTGAAATCATCCGCCCGGAACAGGACGAATGCCACGATCACAATAAAGATGGTGTACAGCCAGCCGATGAAACGGAACTTCTCCAGTCTCTTTGGAATGGAGAAGATGTCCTCGATGACGATGCTGACACCGTGGATCATTCCCCAGATCACAAAGTTCCAGCTGGCGCCGTGCCACAGTCCTGTAAGGAAGAACACGATCAGCTTGTTGACTTCGGTACGGGTCTTCCCCACGCGGCTTCCGCCCAGTGGAATGTAGAGATAATCCCGGAACCAGGTGGACAGCGAGATATGCCACCGTCTCCAGAACTCCTTGATGCTGGTGGAAATATACGGATGATTGAAATTCTCCTGGAATGTAAACCCGAACATATGACCCATTCCGATGGCCATGTCGCTGTATCCGCTGAAGTCGAAGAAGATCTGCAGGGTATAGCAGATGGCGCCGACCCAGCCGGTGACGGCGGTCATCTCGGAAGGAGCCAGATTGAACATCTGGTCTGCCACAGCGCCCATGGTGTTGGCGATGAGAAGCTTCTTGGACAGACCCCAGATGAATCGCTGCATCCCGGATACGATCTCGTTAGTGTCGATATCCCGGTGATCCAGGTACTGGTCGATGTCATGATATTTGACGATGGGTCCCGCAATGAGCTGCGGGAAGAAAGATATGTAAAGCAGGAGCTTGTAAAAGCTCTTCTGCAGCATATTCTCATCTCGGTAAACGTCGATGACGTAGGACATGATCTGGAAGGTAAAGAAGGATATGCCGATGGGCAGTGGAATATTGGGAACAGGAAGTCCCAGCCCGGTGATGTGATTGAGGGATTCCACCAGGAACCCGGCATATTTGAAGACGGCGATGAGGCCGATGTTTAAGATCAATGACAGGATCAGGAATTGTTTGCGCCGGTCCCGGTTCCGGCACATGGCCAGCGCCAGGAAATAATTGACCACAACGGATCCAATCATAGCAAGCACAAAAACCGGCTCTCCATAAGCATAGAAGAGCAGGCTCCCGATCATCA
>CAMOGZ010000151.1 GCA_946614405.1 uncultured Eubacterium sp.
ACTACCTCTTGACAATATCCTCTCGCATCGATAAAATAGAGGGGTGCGTATAAGCACAAACAGCACTAAGTAAGAAAGAGAGGATATATATAATGAAGAGAATCCAGACTATCGAGACAAGAGATCTGAAGGAAAGCCTGAACAATGGGGGCTGCGGCGAGTGCCAGACATCCTGCCAGTCTGCCTGCAAGACTTCCTGCGGAGTTGCAAATCAGCAGTGCGAGAATAGCGAGGAGAAATAACACAGAGAAATGATACACCAGTATAAGCTGAATGGATACGACATAGTTCTGGACATTAACAGCGGCAGTGTACATTGCGTGGATGATGTTGCTTACGACATCATCCGTTTTTTTGCGGAGGCCATCGATGCAGGGCAGGAGCCGGATCGCGACCGGATCCGGGAGCAGGCACTGTCACTGCACGGCCATCGCGAGGATGTGACCCCGGAGGAGATCAATGAGTGCATCGATGATGTGATCGCCCTGCGGGATGCAGGCAAGCTGTTTACTCCGGACATTTATGAACCCAAGGCGGATGTTCTGAAGAACCGCCACACAGAGATCAAAGCCCTGTGCCTCCATGTTGCCCACACCTGTAATCTGAGCTGCAGCTACTGCTTCGCCAGCCAGGGGAAATTCCACGGTGAGCGGGCACTGATGAGTTTTGAGACGGGGAAGCGCGCACTGGACTTTCTGATTGAAAACTCCGGAGACCGGGTCAATCTGGAGGTTGACTTCTTCGGGGGCGAACCGCTGATGAACTGGCAGGTGGTGAAAGACCTGGTAGCCTACGCCCGCTCCATCGAGAAAGAGCACGGCAAGAACTTCCGCTTCACCCTGACTACCAACGGGGTAGGAGTGGATGACGACGTCATCGAATTCGCCAATCGCGAGATGCATAATGTGGTCCTGAGTCTGGACGGCCGAAAGGAAATCCATGACCGGTTCCGGGTCCATCACGACGGAAAGGGCAGCTACGATGAGATCGTGCCGAAGTTCCAGAAGTTTGTGAAAGCCCGGGGAGACCGCAACTACTATATGCGCGGCACCTTCACCCATTACAATCCGGACTTCACAGAGGATATCAAGCACATGGCGGACCTGGGATTCACAGAGCTTTCCATGGAGCCGGTGGTCACCTCTCCGGAGGACCCCTGTGCGCTGACGGAAGAAGACCTGGCGATCCTCTATGATCAGTATGAGGAGTTGGCCCGCTATATGATCCAGAGGCGGAAAGAGGGGAGACCCATCACTTTCTACCACTACATGCTGGATCTTTCCGGCGGTCCCTGCATCTACAAACGGATCTCCGGCTGTGGCTCCGGCACGGAATACTTTGCCGTGACACCATGGGGCGATCTGTATCCCTGCCACCAGTTTGTGGGTAATGAAGACTTCCGCATGGGAGACATCTGGAACGGCATCACCCGGGAAGACACCCGGGACGAGTTCAAGATGTGCAACGTTTATGCCCGCCCGGAATGCCGGGACTGCTGGGCAAGACTCTACTGCTCCGGCGGCTGCGCCGCCAACGCCTTCCACGCAGAAGGTTCCATCCGCGGCGTGTACGAATACGGATGCAAACTGTTCCGCAAACGCATCGAATGCGCCATCATGATGCAGATCGACGAGCGGATGAGCGAGAAAGAATAAGAGGCTCTTCGGAGCCTTTTTTCTATTGGCAAGGGCGGCATCTTTGGGTAGAATAGGGGCAAGGAGGTTGTAATCTATGCGTTTTGTTACTTATACAGAGGGGCTGGGGATCCTGTCCCAGGATCAGCGGTCGGTGATCCCGGTTTCCGATATTCTGCCCCGCACTGCCGGCATGAGTATGCCGCAGCTCATCGCCGCGCTCACTGCAGATGATATGGCAACGCTTGCAAATACTGCCGCATCGTCTAATTGCATTCCAATTGATCAGGTGAAACTTCTTTCGCCCATTCCAAGGCCCATCCACGACGTGATGTGTGTCGGGGTGAATTATCTGGAGCACCTGCAGGAGGCAAACCGGGTCAGCACCGGCGGAAAATTCAAGGAAAAACCTGCCCGGTCCATTTACTTCTCCAAGAGAGCCACGGAGATCATCGGCCCGGAAGCAGAGATCATCAGTCACCCGGATCTGGATCCGGAGCTGGATTATGAGGTAGAGCTTGCGGTGATCATCGGCAAGACATGCCGGGATGTGAAACCGGAAGATGCAGAGGAAGTGATCTTCGGCTATTCCGTATTCAACGATCTGTCCTCCCGGATCTTGCAGCGGGAACACAAGCAGTGGTTCCGGGGCAAGAGCCTGGATACCTATACCGCTATGGGGCCCTGCATCGTCACAAAAGACGAGCTGCCATTTCCACTGGAACTGGATGTGATCGCCTTTGTTAACGGAGAGAAGAGACAGCATTCCAATACAAGGCTTATGATGAACGGCGTAGCCGGACTCATTGCGGATCTCTCTGCCGGAACGACACTGGAACCCGGCGACATCATCGCCACCGGAACGCCCTCCGGTGTGGCCATGGGGATGGATGCACCGAAATGGCTGAAAGCCGGCGATACCGTCACCGTGGAGATCCCGGAGATCGGAAAACTTACAAACTATGTGAAGTAAGACACAAGGCCGGCCCCACCTGATCGTTCTTTCAGGTGGGGCCGGCCTCTTGCTTATCTTATTAAAGGATGGTGGTGCATCCCGGAATCCCGGTTATGCGTCTTTGCGGCCTGCCATGGCGGCGCGCTTTGCTTCTTTCAGATCTTTGTAATTCTTCTCTACGATCTCATCCCAGAGCTCGCAGTTTTCGAATCCGATGTCTTCCGGAATGAAGACCGGATCCAGTCCCATCTTCTTCTGGTCCTCATAGTCTTTCAGAATTTTGAAGGACTTGGGTGCCATCAGAAGCAGTACCGGCAGGTTCAGCCAGCACATGATGCCGACGCCTACGTCTGCGTAGTTCCATGCAGTGGTCATATCCTTCATGGATGCCAGGAATGCCAGCAGTGCGATGAACAGGCAGCCTGCGATGTAAGCATATCTCTTGACTTTGTCATTGGCATGACCGACGATGTACTGAATGTTCGCATCCGCATAGACTGCGAAGGAAAGCAGTGTGGTGAATGCGAAGAAGAACATAGCGATGGTGATGAAAGGTGCGCCCAGTCCCGGTACGAAACTGTCGATGGCGGCCTGGACGAATCCCGGACCGGCCTCTACGCCTGCCAGTCCCTCATACAGTGCGTTTCCGTCTGCATCAATGACGTTGTAGCATCCGGTGGACAGCATCATGATGGCGGTAGCAGTACATACCAGCAGTGTATCGATGTATACGGAGAAGGCCTGAGCCAGACCCTGCTTAGCCGGGTGAGAAACCTCAGCGGTAGCAGCAGCGTGTGCTCCGGAACCCCAACCAGCCTCGTTGGAGTAGATACCTCTCTTGACGCCCATCATGACGCAGGATCCGAAGATGCCTCCGAATACAGCTTCCTGATTGAATGCGCAGCGGAAAATCAGTGCGAACATCGGGATGATGTTTCTGGCGTTGATCACCAGGATGATCACAGCCAGGATCAGGTAGATACCAGCCATGATAGGAACTACGTAACTTGCAAAGGAACCGATTCTCTTCAGTCCGCCCAGTGTTACGGCGATGAACAGAACTGCGACGATGACGCCGACAACAATTTCACTGATGTTCCAGTTGATGCCGCGGAATGCTGCAGCGATGGCTCCGGCCTGTACGGTCGGACCAGTAACGGTCATAGCCAGGATGGTGGCACATGCGAAGATGATGGCCAGGGGCTTGCACTTCAGTCCCTTCTCAATGTAGTAAGCCGGGCCTCCACGGTACTCACCGATGACGGTGGTCTTGTAGGTCTGAGCCAGAGAGGACTCGGAGAATGCAGAACCAGCTCCTACCAGAGCGATGATCCACATCCAGAAAACAGCTCCCGGACCGCCTGCACCGATAGCGCTGGCAACACCGGCGATGTTTCCGGTACCGACACGGCCGCCCAATGCCATACAGAATCCCTGGAAGGAAGATACTCCGTTATCACTTCCGGAACCCTTCATCAGCTGTCCCACCATATCCTTGATCAGGCGGAACTGAGGGAATTTCA
>CAMOGZ010000152.1 GCA_946614405.1 uncultured Eubacterium sp.
CCCTTCTCAGAAGGCCAAGGATGCTGAGATCTCCGTCCCGCGGACCAAAGGTGCGCAGATCAAGCCGCAGCCTGGTTTCGGGGAGCGGCTCCGGGCAGACGCGAAAGGTAATCCGCAGTCCGCAGTTTAGAAACACATGATGAACGACAAAATGGCCGGTGCGCAATGCACCGGCCGTCGCTATACACTTTCTTATTTAAATACCGACTCTTCCGTCTCTTTATCGAATACGTGGATCTGGTCTGTTTCCAGGGCCAGGGTGATGTCTGTCTCGCCGGGGGTCAGGGCTTTGGTGGCCGCTTTGGCGATCATCTTGGCGCCGGCGTAGTTGAAGTACAGGAAGGTCTCCGATCCCATCATCTCGCTGAGGTCGATGTGGACTTTCAGCTCGTTTCCGGGTGCCCGGAAGGATTCCTCGGCGTGGAGGTGCTCCGGACGGATGCCCAGGATCACAGATTTACCCACATAAGGCGCCAGCTCGGCTTTGTTGCAGGGGATGCAGGCGTCGCCGAAGAGGAGCTCGTAACCCGAGTCTGCCTGACGCACCTCCGCATCCACAAAGTTCATCTGGGGTGAGCCGATGAACCCGGCCACAAAGAGATTGACCGGCTTGTCGTAGAGGGTCTGCGGTGTGTCGAACTGCTGGATGATGCCGTCCTTCATGACGCAGATCCGGTCGCCCATGGTCATGGCCTCCGTCTGGTCGTGGGTGACGTAGACGAAGGTGGTCTCCAGGCGCTTGTGCAGCAGCGCGATCTGGCTGCGCATCTCGGTACGGAGCTTGGCGTCCAGGTTGGACAGAGGCTCATCCAGAAGGAATACGGACGGGTCTCTCACCATGGCGCGGCCCAGGGCCACACGCTGGCGCTGTCCGCCGGAGAGGGCTTTGGGCTTGCGGTCCAGGTACTCTGTCAGACCCAGGATCTCTGCCGCCCATTTGACCTTCTTGTCGATCTCGTCCTTGGGGACTTTCTTCATGGTCAGGGCAAATGCCATGTTCTTATACACCGTCATATGCGGGTACAAAGCATAATTCTGAAATACCATGGCGATGTCCCTGTTCTTCGGCGGAACGGCGTTCATCCGCTGGCCTCCGATGAGAAGGTCACCCTCGGTGATGCCTTCCAGACCTGCGATCATACGCAGAGTGGTGGATTTACCACATCCGGAGGGACCTACCAGGACCACGAATTCTTTATCTTTTATTTCCAGGTTCAGGTCAGGAATGACCGTGACCCCGTTGTCGTATGTCTTGACTACATTCTTAAAAACGATATCAGCCATTTCTCTTCTCCTCTCCTTACTCCTTGACTCCGCCCAGTGCCACACCGGCTACGATGTACTTGGACAGTGCGATGTAAACGATGATGATAGGCACGATGGCGATGGTGATCAGCATATAGACCTTTCCCATGTCGAACTTCAGGAAGTCCGCGCTTCGCAGGGATGCGATCAGGATCGGCAGGGTCCTCTTGCTGTTCTCCTGCAGGATCAGTGCCGGGAGGAAGTAGTTGTTCCAGTTGGCAACAAAGGTGAAGATGGCCTGTACTGCCAGTGCCGGCTTCATGATGGGAAGGACCACCCGGTTGAAGGTGCCGATCTCACTGCAGCCGTCCATCCTCGCCGCCTCCACAAGTTCCAGGGGCAGACTGGACTGCATGTAACTGTACATGAAGTAGAATACAGCAGGTGCAGCCACCGATGGGATGATGAGCGGATACAGTGTATTGATCATCCCCATCTTGGTGATCAGGTTGATGAATCCCATGGCGGATACCTGTGTGGGCATCACCAGGATCAGCATGATGAACACGAAGGCCGGTCTCTTCAGCTTGAAGTCATAGGCGTAGAGGCCGTATGCCGTCAGCGCTGAGAAATAGGTGGCCAGAACGGCGCAGCCTCCGGATACGATCAGGCTGTTTTTGATGCCCGAAAGGACCGGGAGTTTTGCATCGTTCAGTACGTGATGCAGGTTCGTCACAAAAGACTTGCCCGGGAAGAATGAGAATCCCGCCTGGATCTGGTTATGACTCCTGGTACAGTTGATGATCAGGATAAAGAAGAAGAACAGACACAGGAATGTCAATATGATCAGAACGATGTATGCGATCGGTTTTCTGATGTTCAGAGTCTTGTTTTCCATCACATAACCTCCTTCTTTCTCGGGTTGAACCGGTCTCTCTTCTTCCGTGTCTTGCTGTCATCATCGGCATTCAGTGTGAAGTAAACTACCAGACACAGGATGGCGCTGATGATAAACAGGATCACGGAGATGGCGCCTGCCATACCGTAGTTCTTGTTGTACAAGTGGTTGTTCAGGAACATGATCAGCGTCATGGCGCTTCGGTCCGGAGCTCCCGTCCGGTTGGTCAGGATCTGGGGTACGTCGAACATCTGCAGTCCGCCGATCATGGAGGTGATCACCACGTAGACCAGGATCGGCCGGATCATCGGAAGGGTGACCCGGAAGAAGATCTGTCTTGGCGAACATCCGTCCAGTTCCGCCGCCTCAAACAGAGACGGGCTGATGCCCATGACCGCCGCCATCAGAAGGATGGTGGTGTTACCGAACCACATGAGGAAATTCATCAGTGCGATGAGTCCCCGGGTGCCTGCCACAGAGGACAGGAACCGGAATCCGTGGTCCAGTATCCCGGCGGAAACCAGGAAGGAGTTCACCGGCCCGTTATCCGAGAACAGGGCGAAGAACAGCATGGAGAACGCGGATGCCATGATCAGGTTCGGCATGTAGATCACGACCTTGAAGAACTGTGTTCCCCGCAGCCGCAGCCGTACATCCGTAAACCAGGCCGCCAGCAGCAGCGATACCACGATCTGGGGGATAAATCCCGCCAGCCACAGAATACCGGTGTTGCCCGCATAGCGGAGAAAATCGCTCTGGAACAGTTCCTTGTAGTTCTCCAGTCCCACCGGGCTGGGCCCGATGATGGTCAGCCCCGAGCGGTAGTACTCGAAGAAGCTGTAGTAGATCGTCTGTACCAGGGGTATGAACTGGAACACGAAGAAAACTATGAAAAACGGAGCAATGAAGATGTATCCCCACTTTGCATAATTCACTTCTCTCTCTTTGGATGTCTTTTTCTTGCTCATTCGTTCCTCCTCCTTTCACTTGAGGCTGAAAGGATGATATCGTAGTAATTAAGGGGTGACCATTGGCCACCCCTTGTCTGTCAGTCAGAAATTATTCCGGCCAGTTCACGGTTTCGATCTCAGGATATTTCTCCTTGATGGTCTTCTCGAAGTTTGCCTTTGCCTTATCCATGTCGGCATTGCCATCGAAGTAATCCTTGAATGCTGCCTGCATGCCCTCGATGATTCCCTGGTCATACGGGGAAGCGATCTTCAGGCTCAGACCTGCTGCGGAATCGGACAGCAGTGCATAGTGGTTCTGTCCGCCCAGGAAGTCATTTCCTTCATAGTTCTTTGCCAGATCCTCGATGACGGTCTTGCTGTTGACGAAGTCGCCCTTCTCGGTTGCGATCTTGTTCAGGATCTCAGGATCGGTGGTCATCTTGGTCATGATATCGGCAACCAGTGTCGGGTTGTCGGTTCCGGTTGCTGCGGTGATCCAGGTTCCGCCCCAGCACCATGCTACCGGGCCTACGCATACTGCATAGTCTCCCCATGCGCTCTTCTCAGGATCCTTGGTTCCGTCCGGGTCAGCATTTCCGGTCAGAGTGAAGTCGATCTCCCATGTGCATGCCGGGATGCAGAATACCTTGGAATTCTTGCCCTGGTCGGCACTCCACTCAGCGCTCCAGAGGCTGGTCTTGTTGTTGTATCCCTTATCGGTGTAATCCTTGGTCATCTTGACCCAATCCATGATGTTCTTGTCAACGTTCAGAGTCTTTCCATCCTCTACGAACGGAGCCGCATCATTATTGTAGAACGGTCTGAAAGTATCATCGTATCCGGACAGCATCTTGTATCCTGCGTCCTTCATCTTGGCTGCGGTCTCTTCGAATTTACCCCAGTCAGCCAGTGACTCCTGTACCTTTGCCGGATCGTCGGTTCCCAGTACTTCCTTGGCGATGGAACGTCTGTAAGCGATCAGTCCCGGGCAAGCCTGCCAGGAAACGCCCT
>CAMOGZ010000153.1 GCA_946614405.1 uncultured Eubacterium sp.
GGAGCGTATCAGAGTGCAGTAGAACTTGGAGCTGAGAATGCACCTGAACTTGCGAATCAAGCAAAAGAGATGGCTACAAGTGTCATAGAAAGTGCGAAGATAGAAGCTCCGGAACATGTTGAAGCACTTAGAGCACAATTGAATGATTTCGCAGATTCTCAAGGCCTGCCGTTTCATGTATAATCGACAGTAGTATATTCATAGCATAATTAAGGAGGCCCCCATGCAACACGAATGTAAGATCACGGTTCTGGAGACGAAGTGTTTTCTGGACTAAGAGATGAATATGCAGTAGTAAGATGCTGCTTGGTTTTCGGAGAGGAGTGGAACGATGGATGAACGTATTCTGATTCATATGAATGATCCGGAGGAGTGGCTGCGGTCTTGGGATGAGGGCACACAGGTGGTAAATGATTTCATCCTGCCCAGAGGCAGACGTCTGAAGGATGAGGTAAGCGATACCATATATCATGCGGGAACAGAGGTGCCGTATCATCAGCATGGAAGAGGTACGGAGACCTTCTATATTGCCAGAGGCAGCGTGGAGTGTGTGATCCGGGGTAAGCGTTTCATCGCAGAAGCAGGCGACATGATCCACATCCCGCCCTATACCCCGCATGGCTTTAAATTCCTGGAGGAAGGTACCATATGGAGAGAACTGTTTCAGGACATCGATATGGCCCAGGGAATCTATGAAAAGAACTCAGTGAATGGACGTCACATCGAGTTTCGGCAGGATCCTGAGTTCATGAATATGTATCTGAATGATGGAACAGAGGATCTGACCAGGGAGCCTCCTGTAGCAGAAGCCGTGGATAAGAATCAGGTACATGAGCTGAGAAGCAGTGAGTTTGGCTTTGTGACCTATGAAGGAGATGGCTGGAGACTCAGGCAGAAAGTAGGGCGCTGGGAGTGTGACGGAGTGAAAGAAGTCTGGCAGGCCTCTCTGGAACAGGGATTTACCGTGACATGGGACTATCCCAATCAGAACTGGGAACTCTACTACATCACGGGCGGGAAGATCCGTTTCACCGTGGAGGGGAAGGAATATCTGGCGGAAAAGGACTGCTTGGTGCATATCCCTCCTTACCATGTCCACACCATGGAGGTGTTGGAGAATGCGGAGCTTTTCGATTATGGCGGGGAGACCCGGCTTCTTGAACTGCTGGAGGACCATGCATCCATTATGAAGAACCAGCCTGAGAAGTTGAAAGATCAGGAAGCCATGACAAGATTCCTGCATAAGTATCGCTGCTATGTGACTCATGCAGGGATGACGTATGAGAATGAGTAATAAAGTAAATGGAGCACTAAAGGAGTCACACCATGCATTTCATCGATGCGAAGGGAATCCTGAATAATAACCGCGGATTCGTCGGGATGAACATCTATCGGGGATGTTCTCACGGCTGTATTTACTGCGACAGTCGGAGCACGTGCTACCATTTCACCCATGCTTTTGAGGATATCGAGGTGAAGCGGAATGCGCCGGAGCTTTTGGAGAAGGCCCTGAAGTCCAGGCGAAAGAAGTGCATGATCGGGACGGGTGCCATGTCGGATCCGTATATGCATTGTGAAGAGGAGCTGGGTCTGACCAGACGGTGTCTGGAGATCATTTCCCGGCACGGTTACGGGGTTGCGATCCAGACCAAGTCAGACCGGATCCTGCGGGACATCGACCTCCTTGAGGAGATCCACCGAAAGTCCAGATGCGTGGTGCAGATGACACTGACCACCTGGGATGATGGGCTTTGTGCCATCCTGGAGCCGGGGGTGTGCAACACCCAGAGAAGGATACAGGTCCTGGAGGAGATGCAGAGGCGGGGCATCCCCACGGTGGTGTGGCTGACCCCGATCCTGCCGTATATCAATGACACTGAGGAGAATATCAGAGCCATACTGACAGAATGCATCCGCGTGGGCGTACGCGGCATCATTTGCTTTGATATGGGGCTGACCCTGAGGGAAGGGGACCGGGAGTACTATTATCAGGCTCTGGACCGTCACTTCCCCGGGCTGAAGGAGCGATACATCGCCCGGTACGGCTATGCATATAACTTGCCCAGTCCACGGGCCAGGCAATTGATGGCGTTGTTTCGGAGCATGTGCCGGGAGCACGGGATCCTGTATGAGCCGGATGAGTGCTTCGCCTTTTTGAATGAGTTTGAGGAGAAAGAACAGCAGATCAGTTTGTTTGACGCGGGGGTGCTCTGCTGAGCTTCTGGACCGGATCCTCACCGAGCATCCGGAGTTTGAGTTCGTTCAGATCGCGCTGAACTATCTGGACTGGAATTCTCAGTTCGTTCAGGCCGGCGCATGCTATGATGTGATCCGTAAGCACGGTAAGAAGGTCGTCATCATGGAGCCCGTGAAGGGCGGCGGACTTTCCATGGTTCCGGAAGCAGTGGGTAAGGCTTTGTGCGAGAAGGATCCCGAGGCGTCCATCGCGTCCTGGGCTATTCGCTTCGCCGGGTCCAAGGATGACATCCTGGCCTGCCTCAGCGGCATGAGCAACATGGAGCAGGTAAAGGACAATATCCATACCTATCAGCAGCTTTCGCCTCTCAGCGAAGAGGAGCAGAAGTGGCTGACCGAGGACATCGCGGGGATGTACCGCGCCCAGGGACCATGCGGAAACGACTTCAGCAAGTACCAGGGGCTCAAGCTCTATGGCGTGGACGTGCCGGCGATCCTGGAGGCCTACAATGTCTGCCAGCTGCAGCCGGATCCGGGTTTCTGCTGCGACAATAACTACCTGCTGAACCAGGTGGCGGAGAAGTATCACGCGGACTTCACCCAGGACCTGGGCAGACAAAGCCTGATCGCCCCGGACGGGACGGATGTCACGGATGAGGTGTACGTGGCATACGACTGGCTCAGAGAGCACACGTTCTAAAGGAGAAACTATGCACGGAACACTACTATACGCAGTCATCGCCATCACCCTGGCGCTGATCTTCTACACCATCGGTGTCTGGAGCGAGCACCGGGCCAGACGGCTGAAGGCCATCCATCTGGACTTCTTCTGGGCGGGCTTTGTCTGCGACGTCCTGGGGACCCGGCTCATGGCGCAGATCAGTGACGCGTCCACGGCCTCCGGGACCATGCTCAGCGCCCATGCCGTCACCGGCATCATCGCCATCGTGCTGATGCTGATCCACGCAGTGTGGGCCACCATAGTCCTGCTGCGCAAAGACGAGAAGATGCAGCTCACCTTCCACAAGTTCAGCCTGGCAGTATGGTGCATCTGGCTGATCCCATTCGTCATTGGGATGGTTATGGGGATGAGATAATTAAAATTGACAGGAGACATCATAATGAGACAATACATCGTAGACGCATTTACCAAAGAGCCCTTCACCGGGAATCCGGCGGCGGTCTGTGTCATGGACCGCTGGCCCTCGGAGGAATCCATGATGAAGCTGGCCATGGAGAACAACCTGTCCGAGACGGCCTTCATCGTGAAGGAAGAGCAGGGGTATCATCTCCGCTGGTTCACACCGGGAACGGAGGTGGAACTCTGCGGACACGCCACCCTGGCCTCGGCTTACGTGATCCTGAATCACTATGAGCCGGAAAGCGACGTGGTGAAGTTCAATACCCTAAGCGGTGAGCTGACGGTGGTCCGCAAAGGCGATCTTTACGAGATGAATTTCCCCACCTGCGAGCTCCGGGAGATCCCGGTCACTGACGATATGGAAAAGGCCTTCGGCGTGCGGCCGGTGAAGGCGGTGCTGGGAATGGACCTGCTCTGCATCTTCGAGACCGAGGAGCAGGTACGGAATATGGTGCCGGATCAGGGGATGCTGATGCAGATCCCGGGACGGCTGCAGAATGCCACCGTGGCGGGGAAGGATGTGGACTGCGTGTCCCGGACCTTCGGCCCCAAACTGTCGGTGCCTGAGGATCCCGTCTGCGGTTCCTCCCACTGCCAGATCGCGGACTACTGGGCCGGCGAGCTGGGCAAAGAGAGCATCCACGCCTATCAGGCCTCCCGCCGGGGCGGCCACCTCTATCTGAAACCTCTTGGCGGCGGACGCATCGCCCTGTCCGGAAACGCGGTGCTTGTGGC
>CAMOGZ010000154.1 GCA_946614405.1 uncultured Eubacterium sp.
CGCGATGGTGGCTGCGGTGATGAACTCCCCCGCCTCATCGGATGCGGAGGGCACCAGCACGTAGCCGATGCGCTCGCCCGGGAGGGACAGGGACTTGCTGTAGGAATAGCAGACTACCGTATTCTTATACAGGCTGGGGATGTGGGGCACTTCTGTCCCATCGTAGACCAGCTCACGGTAAGGCTCATCGGAGATGATGTAGATGGGATGACCGATCTCTTCGGCTTTGGCGCTGAGGACCTCCGCCATCTCACAGATCACTTCCTTCGGGTAGATGACCCCCGTGGGATTGTTGGGGGTGTTCACGATGACGGCCTTGGTCTTCTCCGTTACCGCCGCCGCAAGTCCCGCCAGGTCCGGCATGAAGCTGCCGTCGGCCTTGGGGGCCACCACCACGGTCTTCGCATAGAAGTTTGCGATGTAGTTGTTATATTCCACGAAGTAAGGCGCGAAAACGATGACCTCATCCTCGGGATCCAGCAGTGTCTTCAGGGCCACGTTCAGGGCGGAGCCTGCGCCGGTGCTGATGATCACGTTCTCCTGAGAATAGTCGGTGCCGTAGCGCTTGTTCATATCCTCTGCGATGGCCTGTCTCGTCTCCTCGAACCCGGCGTTGGACATGTAGCCGTGGACCTTGATGGGGTCCTCATTCTGCAGGATGTCGATGATGGCGTCATTGACGGCGGCCGGAGCCGGAACGTTAGGATTGCCCAGACTGAAGTCGTAGACATTCTCTGCGCCATAGACCTTGGCCATGGCCTTCCCCTCTTCAAACATCTGACGGATCACGGAGTTTCCGGCGACGCGGGGTTTCATAGCTTGCGATATCATTTAGATCTGCTCCTTTCCCACCTGAAAAGCCTTCAGATTCAGATCGATAAATTTCTCTTTCACGTTCTTCCGGATGATGTTCTCCCAGTCGATGTCTTCCAGTCCCATGGCCTTCACCAGGGCTCCCAGCAGGATGACGTTGGCAGCCTTCACGTTGCCCAGCTCCTCTGCGAGGCGGGAAGCGTCGATGACCACAACCTTCTCCACTGCCTTCTGGATCTCATCGATGACGTCCGGGGCGTACTCTTCTGCTCCGGTGAGAACAGTCATGGAAGGGATCTCCTCACTGTTTACCACCACGGTCCCGCCGGGACGGATGTACTCCAGGCTCCGCAGAGCCTCCATCTTCTCAAAGGAAACGATGATGTCCGCAGTCCCCTTCTCGATGACCGGGGAGTAGACCTTCTCCTTGCTGTAGCGAACCTGAGAAGTCACGTCACCGCCGCGCTGGCTCATGCCGTGGATCTCGCTCATCTTTACGTCATATCCTTCTTCCATCAGGCCGATGGTCAGCATCTTTGCAGCAAGGATGGTTCCCTGACCGCCGACTCCTGTCAGCAATATATTCTTTGTCATGATCACTCACCCTCCTTTACGATGGCCTGACCCGGGCACATCTGCATGCAGATGTCACAGCCCACGCAATCGGCTCTGTTGATGTGTACTTTCTTCTTTTCTTTGTCAAAGATCAGCGCCGGGCAGCCGCTCTTCTGGCAGGCTTTGCACCCGTAGCACTTCTCCTCGATGACCTTATCCTTGGTCTGGAACAGTCCCGGGAATTCCTCCAGGTCTGCGTCGGAGAACTTCTTCAGGACGCAGGGCCAGCGGGTGATGATCACCGACGGCTCGTCCAGGTCCATGAAGGCCTTCAGGGCCTTGTCTACTTCTCTCATGTCGTTGGGGTTCACCACCTTGACATGCTTGATGCCGATGGCTCTCACAACCTGCTCGATGTTGATCATGTTGGCAGGCTCGCCCTTGACGGTGAAGCCGGTCCCCGGGTTCTGCTGGTGCCCGGTCATGCCGGTGATACGGTTGTCCAGGATGATGTTGATGGTGTTGCTGTTGTTATATACAGTATTGATCAAAGACTCCAGTCCGGTGTGGAAGAAGGTGGAGTCGCCCAGGACGGTGACCACCTTGCGGTCTACGCCGGCGCGGTTGAACACCTGCTGCGCGCCGTGTCCCACGGAGATGGATGCGCCCATGCAGACCGTGGAGTTCATGGCGTTATAGGGAGCTCCTGCTGCCAGGGTGTAACACCCGATGTCGCCGCTGATCATGATGTTCTTCATGCGTCCCAGCTTGATGAAGAGCCCGCGATGGGGGCATCCCGCACAAAGGCTTGGCGGACGCTTGATCACTTTACTATGGTCGTATTCCACTTCCGGCAGGGTCTCACCGGTAAGGGAACGACGCAGCACATCCGGAGTCATCTCGCCATAGGATGGGAAGGTGTCCTTTCCATGGACCTCGCATCCCAGTCTCTGGCAGAATTCCTCGATGTACGGATCGTCCTCTTCTACAATGTATACCTTATCCATCTTGCTGCAGAAGTCCTTTACCATCTTGGCGGGCATGGGGTTGGTGAATCCCAGCTTCAGATAGGATGCGTCCTCTCCGAAGACTTCCTTGGCATAATAATAGCTGACGCCGGAGGCGATGACGCCTACCTTGGTGTCATTGATCTCTGCGAAGTTAAAGGGAGATGTCTCACTGTATTCTTCCAGTCTCTTGGTCCGGTCCTCCATCTGCACGCGAAGAATGCGGGCATGGGCCGGAAGAGCCACATACTTCATGGGATCCGGTTCCCAGTCCTTCACCGGAACGTCCTTGCGGTCACCCACCTCTACCAGGGATTTGGAATGGCAGACACGGGTCACCATGCGGATCATGGCGATGACGTTATATTCCTCAGACAGTTCATAGGCCGCCTTCACCATATCCAGGCACTCCTGGCTGTCGGCGGGCTCGAACATGGGGAACTTACCCATCTTGGCATAGTTCCGGTTATCCTGCTCATTCTGGGAAGAGAACATTCCCGGCTCATCTGCCGTCACCAGCACTGTACCGCCGTTAACTCCCATATAGGCATAGGTCATCAGCGGGTCTGCTGCCACATTGACTCCCACGTGTTTCATGGACGCCATGCTTCTGGCTCCTGCCATGGATGCTCCGATGGCGGACTCCATGGCCACCTTCTCATTGGGGGCCCACTCAGCATAGATCTCCTCATACTTCGCGATGTTCTCCAGGATCTCCGTACTGGGTGTTCCCGGATAGGCTGCAGCGTGGCGAACGCCTGCTTCCCACGCGCCTCTGGCGATGGCTTCATCGCCGGTCAGTAATTTCTTCATGTATTCAAAACCTCCGTCAAGATTTGTTCACTGATAAACAGTATATCATAAATATTCTGTGTTGGAAGTACAAAATTCAAGAGAGCGCGGGATGCGCTCTCTTTTGGTTCCTGTTTTATTTCAGTACATCATTTATTCCGATGTCACAGACGGTCACATCTCCCAGATGCCTTCGGATGTCCACCCCATCGTTACAATGAACGGGCTTGGGTGCGTGGAATACGATGGTCTGGTCTGCGTAGATTGCATTTGGATAATTCCGGTCATCCTGTTCATCTCCCGGAAGTCCGCTGGGAACATCAATTGCGCAGATCGTGCTGACGCCCCGCCGATCATTGATCCAGTGAATGGCATCCAGGGCCATCCCTTCCGGATGTCCATGGAACCCTGTTCCAAAGATGGCATCCACTATGACGATTCTCCAGGATTCCGGCATTTCGTCCAGTGTCAGGAATTCCACCGCTGCAGGATAATCCCTTTCCATCAACTTGCGGCAGTTAGTGATGGCGTCCTCCGTCTTCGGCTGTCCCACCGGAACCACCAGGACCTTGATCCCTTCCTGCGCTGCCTTTCTGGCGATCACATACCCATCGCCGCCATTGTTTCCGCTTCCGCAGAATACGATCCAGGTCTTCTGGAGAGTACGCACATCGGAAGTGATGTGCCGGAAAGCGCCTTCTCCGGCGTTCTCCATCATCTGATAATAAGAAAGTCCCGCCTGATCGGCTGCCCTCTCGATCTGTTTCATCTCATCGCAGGTGACAAATTTCTCTCCGGTATCCATGATTCCTTCTCCTTCACCACTGTAAAGCGATATCCTTTCCCTTATTATACACGAACCTAACATTTTTGTCAGTTTTTCTTGCGAAAAA
>CAMOGZ010000155.1 GCA_946614405.1 uncultured Eubacterium sp.
AAACATAAATATGCTTGCCAGAGAGGTATCTTTTTACCCATAATAAGTCCTCCTCTAATAACGTGACACAATAATAATTGCATGAAATAAAATAGAAACCGTGTGCATCTCAGCACATCAATATTATAATTCCCGTATTGAATGTCAGTCCAATATCAGAAAATTACATATAGTTATCTATTATAACATTTGCTTACCTTTCCCTTCCGGGACGTGTATGCAAACAAACTTGCAAACACAGACACCTTGTGTTAGAATTTAAAAGGAATAATTTTTCAGAAAAGTATGTTTGATGGAGGTTTTTATTATGGACAAGCAGGAAATGCTGAGAAAAGCTTATACTAACGCCGTAGACAATATGGTCATCGCCGGTCTGGACAACGAGGTTTGCTACATCGTTATCCGCGAATCCATGAAGCTGTACATGCAGGGACATGGCTGTGAAGTAACCGAGAGCGAGATCGTTAAGTTCATCAAGGAACAGGTCGCTGTTCTGCATAAGGCACTGGAGAACGAGGAGATCGCTGCTAACTTCACTCTGAAGTTCAACGACAGATAATCGAATCGATCGTAATTTAAAGGAGCTGCGCTAGGCAGCTCCTTTTGAATTTCTCTTATTTTCCGGCAAACCGGCTTCTGACTTTCTCCTCGCCCATGATCTGCTGGATGGTCCAGACATCCGGTGACTGGGCCCGTCCCATCAGAGCGATGCGGATGACGGTGCTGACATGTCCCACATGGCCTTTGTACTCCTCAGGATGCTTCTTGTAATCCTTCGGCTTGGCCGCATACCCCAGCTCCGTTGCGATGGCCCGGATCTTGTCGAACCACTGGCTCTGGTCGTCGCTGTGATCGTAGGTCTCCATGTACTTGCTCAGGATCACCGGCACATCCTCCGCCGGGACCTCTGCCGGATTCTCGTCCTGGATGGTGAACATGTCATCGAAGAAGTAGCTGATGAAGTCCACGATCTGGCGGGCGTAGATCAGGTCCTTGCGAGGCTTCTTATCCTGCCGTCCCAGATCCAGGATCTGCAGCAGGTAGGCTTTGTCCTCGAAGATATGACCATACTCCGGCGCGAACTCATCGGACCAGGCCTTCAGGAAGTCGTAGAGCTCTTCTGCAGGGATCTTCAGCAGCACGTCCTTGCTGATGTCGTTCAGCTTGTTCAGGTCGAACAAAGCCCCGGAATTGCTCATCTTCTCCGTGGTGAACCGGAACTCATCGATGGGGGCATCCGGATTGGCCATGCGCCACTCCTCGAAATCGGAGTTCAGGATGGTCAGCAGGTACTCCCTGACAGCAGCAGGATGATATCCCTGATTTCTATAGTAATCCAGAGACAGCTCCGGATCCTTTCTCTTAGAAAGCTTGCGCTTGTTGCCGTCCTCGCCCAGCTTCATCAGCTGTGCGGTATGGCAGTACACCGGCATATCCCATCCCATCTTGGAGAAGAGCTCCACATGGGTGGGCAGAGAGGACAGCCACTCTTCGCCGCGAACCACGTGGGTGGTGCGCATCAGATGGTCGTCCACTACATGAGCGAAATGATAGGTGGGGATCCCGGTGGTCTTCAGGATCACGGTATCCATGAAGTTCTCCGGCATCTCCAGGGTGCCGCGGATGGCATCTTCCACCTTGACCCGGACGCCGCCTGCTTCCGCCGGTTTGCCGTCGGACTTCAGACGGATCACGTAGGGCTTTCCGGCGTCGATGGCCTCCTTGACCTGCTCATAGCTCCAGTCCCGGCAGGCTGCGAACTCGCCGTAGATACCCGGTGTGGCTTTGGCCGCCTCCTGACGGGCGCGGATCTCCCCGATCTCCTCCTCAGTCAGGAAGCAGGGATATGCCTTGCCCTCGGATACCAATTTCTTGGCATAGCACTGATAGATTGGTCCCCTGTGGCTCTGGGTGTAATCCCCGTAGGCTCCCACGTCTCCGTCCATGGTGGCTCCTTCATCGAACTGAATGCCGAAGAAGCGCAGGGAGTTGATGATGATCTCCACAGCGCCTTCTACGTAGCGCTTGTCATCGGTGTCCTCGATGCGAAGGTAGAATACGCCGTCGGACTGGTGTGCCAGGCGCTCATCCACGAAGGCTCCGTAGAGGTTCCCCAGGTGAATGAATCCCGTGGGGCTCGGTCCCAGTCTTGTGACGCGGGCTCCCTCCGGCAGATCTCTCTGGGGGTACATTGCCTCGTAATCCTCAGGTGTTTTATCAATGTTGGGGAACAAAAGCTCCGCCAGTTTCATATAATCCATAGTATGTCGTTTCCTTTCTGTTAGAGATTCCAGCTGTTCAGGTATTCTTCCTGTTCCGGGGTCAGGGTGTCGATCTCGATGCCCCAGGCTGCCAGCTTGCGGCGGGCCACCAGGTCGTCGATCTCGCCGCTGACGTCGATGACGCGGTTCCCCAGCTCTTTATAATGGTCCTTCACGTACATGGCGGACAAAGCCTGAACGGCAAAGCTCATATCCATGATCTCAGCCGGATGTCCGTCTGCTGCAGCGATGTTCACCAGACGTCCCTCTGCGATGACATTGACCCATTTCCCGTTGGGAAGCTTGTATCCCATGATGTTGGCGCGGGTCTCCATCTTCTCCAGAGCGGCCTCCTCCAGGGCGTCCATGTCCACTTCGCAGTTGAAGTGGCCGGCATTGGTAAGGATGGCGCGGTCCTTCATGGTCAGCATGTGCTCCAGAGTGATGGTCTTGCAGCAGCCGGTGGCGGAGACGAAGATGTCTCCCAGGGGCGCCGCTTTGGCCATGGTCATCACGTCATATCCGTCCATCTTGGCCTCCATGGCCTTCACCGGATCGATCTCAGTCACGATGACTCGTGCGCCCAGCGCATCGGCACGCATGGCGATGCCGCGGCTACACCAGCCGTAGCCCACCACCACCACGGTCTTGGAGGCCACGATCAGGTTGGTGTTCCGCATGATACTGTCCCATACGGACTGTCCGGTTCCGTAGCGGTTATCGAAGAGGTGCTTGCAGTCTGCGTCATTGACCGCCACCATGGGGAACTTCAGGATTCCTTCCTTCTCCATGGCCTTCAGGCGGATCACGCCTGTAGTGGTCTCTTCGCAGCCGCCCCACACATCTTCCGCCAGGTCCGGCCGTCTGGTGTGCAGCAGACCCACCAGGTCTCCGCCGTCATCGATGATGATGTTCGGCTTGTGGGACAGGCACATCTCGATGTGACGGTCATACTCCTCCTGGGTGGCTCCGTGATAGGCGAAGACGGAGAGTCCGTCCTCCACCAGAGCCGCCGCCACGTCGTCCTGGGTGGACAGCACATTGCTTCCGGTCACGTACATCTGGGCGCCGCCGGCCGCCAGCACCTTACAAAGGTAAGCGGTCTTGGCCTCCAAATGGACGGAAAGGGAGATCTTCACTCCCTCGAAAGGTCTGGTCTCCCGGAATTCTTCTTCCATAGCCGAAAGGAGCGGCATGTTATGCCGCACCCACTCTATTTTGGTATGTCCGGACGGTGCCAGACGAATGTCTCTTATCTCATGCATAGTCTCATCCTTCCTCTTCCGTATTATCTGTTTCTTCCGGTTCCGCAGCCGCAATGGTGATGGTCACCTTCAGCTGCTCCGGAGAAGCAGAGATATTCGTATAATCCTTGCTGCAGTTCACATTGAGTGGAATGGAATTGGTTCCCTCATCCAGACCTGAGGCATCCGCAGTCAGAGAAATATCGCTCTTCCGGATCCCGGAGATCTCGCTTTCCGTACCTTCCACGGTCACCGTAATGGTCTTGGTAGCCACAGCCGCTTCCACTCCGTCATCGGCGGTAAGCTGGACCTCCGATCCGCTGAACTTGAACTCCTTGCTGGACAGATTGGATTTGACACTGACCGTCAGGATCAGTTTGGGAGATCCCTCCGCCACCTCCACGCCCTCCGGCAGGATGGGCGTCAGCTCCACAGAGTCGTTCTCCAGGATCTGGGA
>CAMOGZ010000156.1 GCA_946614405.1 uncultured Eubacterium sp.
CCGAGATCGGCGCGGACCGCATGAGAGAAGTGGAGCGGATGATCCTGCTCCGTGTTGTAGACAATCTGTGGATGGATCAGATCGATGCCATGGATCAGCTGAAGGAAGGTATCGGCCTCCGTGCCATCGGCCAGCAGGATCCGGTAGCAGCCTACGCTTCCGAAGGATTCGACATGTTCGATGCCATGATCAATGAAATCCGTGAGGAGACTGTCACCTACTGCTACAACGTCACCATCCAGACCGAGACCGAGCGTCAGACCGTCATCGAGATCGGCGAAGAGAAGAAGGCGGACTTCAGTGACGACCACAGTGACATGGCGGCAGCAGGCGCAGGCCCCCAGGCGGGAGCCCAGGTCCCCGAGCGTGAGCACAAACAGGAGACCTACCGCAGAGAGCAGCCGAAAGTGGGCCGCAACGACCCATGCCCCTGCGGCAGCGGAAAGAAATATAAGAACTGCTGCGGACGCTAACACGGCGATTGGCGAGCGATAGCGAAGACAGAGCCGATGTAGGTCCCATGCCAGGACCGCAGCGCTTCAGCGCGTGGCGGTCTACGGCTGCGGACGCAATCAGTAACATAAACGGGCGGAGGGATATCCCTCCGCCCGTTGACACTGTCAGTCCTGCTACGTATAATAGTAGCAATAGACACATATAAGGAGATTATCACATGTTAATATTCGACCCGATCAAACAGGAACTCCCGGGCCTTCGGGACCGGCTCACCGAGGTGGGCAAGGCGCTGAAGCTCACGGAGATCAGGCAGCAGATAGAAGAGATGACCCAGAAGACCATGGAAGAGGGGTTCTGGGATGATCCAGAGAAGGCTCAGGGCCTGCTGAAGAAGAAGAGTGCCCTGGAGAACAAAGTCAACCGGTACGGCGAGATCGAAAAGAGCCTCACTGATGTGGAGGAGCTGATGCTCCTCACCGAGGAAATGGAAGATGAAGAGGAAGCCCAGAACGTTTTGGCTATGTTCGAGGAAGCAAAGAAAGAGCTGGAGGACTTCCGCCTGGAGACTTTGCTGAATGGAAAGTATGACCACAACAGCGCCGTGCTGTCCCTGCATGCCGGGGCCGGCGGCGTGGAGGCCATGGACTGGGCGGAGATGCTCATGCGCATGTATGTGCGCTGGGGCGAGCGCCGGGGCTACGATGTGAAGATCGTAGACCTGCAGGACGACACCGAGGCAGGCATCAAGAGCGCCACCATCTTCATCGAGGGCGAGAACGCCTACGGATACCTGAAACACGAGAAGGGCGTGCACCGGCTGGTGCGCATCTCCCCCTTCAACTCCGCCGGAAAGAGAATGACCTCTTTCTCCGCCGTGGAGGTCATGCCGGAGATCGATGACGACATCGAGGTCACCATCAACCCCGAGGACATCCGTGTGGACACCTACCGCTCCAGCGGAGCCGGCGGCCAGCACGTCAACAAGACGGACTCCGCCATCCGCATCACACACCTGCCCACCAACATCGTGGTCACCTGTCAGAACGAGCGGAGCCAGCATCAGAATCGTGAGGTTGCCATGAAGATCCTCATGTCCAAACTCATCGACCTTGCGGAGCAGCAGCATAAGGAAGACCTGAAGGAGATCAAGGGCGATTTCTCCCAGATCACCTGGGGATCCCAGATCCGCTCCTACGTGTTCCAGCCCTACACCATGGTGAAGGACCACCGCACTGGTGCAGAAGTAGGAAACGTAGGCGCTGTCATGGACGGAGACATCGACTATTTCATCAACGAAGAACTGAAGATACTGGGACAGGAATAAGAGATTATCAACGGCCGGGGTATGCAGCGCAGCCCCGGCCTTCTAAAGGAGAAGACAAAATATATGGACATTAATAACAAACTCGCCCGGGAGTTCGGCATCCGGGATAATCAGGTAGAGGCTACCATCAAGCTCATCGACGAGGGGAACACCATCCCGTTCATCGCCCGTTACCGTAAGGAGGCCACCGGCGGGCTCACCGACGTGACGCTGCGTGACCTGGCAGACCGCCTGGAATATCTGCGGAACCTGGAGGAGCGCAAGGAGGAAGTGGTCCGGCTCATCGAGGAGCAGGGCAAGCTCACCCCGGAGCTCATGGCGGAGATCGCTAAGGCCGAGGTGCTGCAGCGTGTCGAGGACCTGTACAAGCCTTTTAAACAAAAGAAATCCACCCGGGCTTCCAAAGCCAAGGAGAAGGGTCTGGAGCCTCTGGCCATGATCTTCTACGCCCAGCAGAAAACAGATGGGGATGTGGAAAGCATTGCGATGGACTTTGTGGATCCGGAAAAGGGAGTGGAGACCCCGGAGGAAGCAGAGCAGGGTGCCATGGACATCATCGCCGAGATGCTGGCAGACGACCCGGACCTCACCGAGACCATCCGTGAGAAGACATTCCGGACTGGGCTCATTGCAACGGAGGCAGTGGACCCGGAGGAGAAGTCGGTCTACGACATGTACTACGATAAGTCGGAAGGCCTGGCGAAGATCCCCAACCACCGGGTGCTGGCCATCAACCGCGGCGAGAAGGAAAAGAAACTGAAGGTGAAGGTGAACGTGGAGACTGAACAGATCACTGGACTGATGGAGAAGAGGACCATCAGGAACCGCAAGTCCATCTTCACGGGGCTTTTGCAGGACACCATCGCCGATTCCTATAAACGCCTCATCGCCCCGTCGGTGGAGCGTGAGATGAGAAAGAACCTGACGGAGCGGGCTGAAGCCGACGCCGTCAAAGTATTCGCAAAGAACACGGAGAACCTGCTGATGGTTCCCCCTGTGAAAGACAAGCGGGTCATCAGCATCGACCCGGGCTACCGCACCGGATGTAAGGTCGCCGTACTGGACGGCACCGGAAAGCTGCGGGCTTATACCACCATCTATCCCACGGAGCCCCGTAATGACGTGGCGGGAACCGAGCGGACCCTGGTGAAGATCATCGAGAAATACGGCTGCGACGTCATCGTCATCGGAAACGGTACCGCCTCCCGGGAGACGGAAGAGGTGGTGGCAAACTTCCTGCGGAAGCACGATTACCCGATCCAGTACACTATCGTCAATGAGGCAGGCGCTTCTGTGTATTCCGCCTCCAAGCTGGCATCGGAGGAGTATCCGGATCTGGACGTCACCACCCGTGGGGCCATGTCTCTGGGACGGCGCCTGCAGGATCCGCTGGCGGAACTGGTAAAGATCGATCCCAAGCACATCGGCGTGGGCCAGTATCAGCATGACATCAATCAGAAGTTGCTGGAGTCCGCCCTGGGCGCCGTGGTAGAAAACTGTGTCAACCGCGTGGGCGTGGACCTGAACACCGCATCTCCGTCGCTGCTTTCTTACGTAGCCGGGATCAACATGGGTATCGCCAAGAACATCGTCGCTTACCGTGAAGAGCACGGCCGTTTCAAAAACCGCCGGGAGCTTCTGAAGGTGGCCAAGCTTGGACCCAAGGCGTTTGAACAGTGCGCTGGTTTCCTGCGGATCTCCGACGGCGCAGAGCCACTGGATTCCACATCCGTTCATCCGGAATCCTATAAAGTGACTGAGGCGATGATGGATAAAATCGGCGTCACCAAGTCTCAGATTGCCGGCGGCGGTGTGGGTTCGGAGATCGATGGATTGATCCAGAAAGCGTATCCGGCTAAGAAGCTGTCCATGAGTATCGATAAGATGGCGTCAGATCTGGGTGTGGGCAAACCGACCCTGCTGGATATCATCGAAGAATTAAAGAAACCGGCACGGGATCCCCGTGATTCCGCACCACCGGTGATTTTCCGAAACGATGTTCGTTCCTTCGAAGACCTGAAAGTGGATATGGAACTGGAGGGCACCGTCCGGAACGTGGTGGACTTCGGAGCTTTCGTGGACATCGGCGTCAAACAGGACGGCCTGGTCCACATCTCCCAGATGAGTCGAAAATACATCAGCCATCCAATGGACGTAGTGTCCGTCGGCGA
>CAMOGZ010000157.1 GCA_946614405.1 uncultured Eubacterium sp.
GATCGCGCGGTTCAAGGATGCCCTGGCCATCACCAAGAAGTACGGCGGGATCTCGCAGATCGAGATGAAGGGGATCTGGACCCGGAAGCAGACAGACCTTCTGGCCAAGAAGATCCGGGACAGCGGCATGATGGATCAGGTCCAGGTGGAATCCCTGGAGGAAAAGAGCCTGATCCGGTTCAAGAAGAGCCTGAAGAAGTATAAGATCAAAGTCGCTACTAACCTGGTGTCCGGGCTTCATGACAATCCGCTGACCACTGCCAAGCTGTGCGTGAAATATGGATTCACCAACATGCCTACCCGTTGGGAGCGGATGAACTGGAAGGCTGTGAAGTACTGCCGCAAGCACGGCATCGGAATCGCGGCCTACGTACCGGTGGATCAGGACTCCAACTTCGCGGCACATGAGCTGCTGAAGTATAAGCTGGACTGGATCGTGACACCGGGCAAAGGATGGTATAACGGCTGATGGGACAGCCATACTGAGGGATTTTGAGAAAGAAGGGGAATTATGGTCAAGAAGAGAAAGAGATTCGCAGCGAAGCTGATCTGTGCTCTGCTGATCGTGACGCTCTGCGTACCGGTGTCCTTTGCGGAGGAGACGGAACCCGCGGAGCCGGTCACACCGGATCCGGTGACGATCTATGAGCCCACGCCGGTACGGGCGGTATTCACATCCAAGAACACCAGTGATGTGGACGCCCTGCGGGTGGAATGGGACGAAGTCGCCGACGCCACATACTATTATGTATATCGTCAGGACCCTGAGACGCTGAAATGGTCGAGGATCACGGATTCGGCGGGGAAGGCGCGGACAGTGAACGCCACCTATATCGGCTGTTTTGACACAGAGGCCGTGAGCGGACAGTTCAACCGGTATAAGGTGCTGGCCCAGAGGAAAGTCCCGGGACCTGCGCCGGAAGGAGCCCTGCTGAAGAAGAAGATCACCGATGAAGAGGGCTCGCTGGGTGCATGGTACCTGGCGCCGGTGAAACTCACCAGCGTGACCCGGCCCATGGACGACACTCTTCAGGTGAAGTGGGAAGGCAGCGAGAACGTAGAGGTTCAGTATGCCGAGAACATGCTGTTCAAGAACCCTGTCTCACAGGAAGTCAAAGGGACGGAGATCCTCCTCATGGGGCTGAAGGCCAAGAAGACTTACTATGTCCGCGTTCGCAGCATCCTGGATACTGAGGATGGGACCCGGGTGGAGTCATCCTGGGCACTGAGTCCGGAGGCACTGGGACCCAGGACTGTATCCATCACCTATCTGAAGGCGGCCAACGGGAAGAAGTTCAACCTGAGAGCCATCGCCAAACTGAAGAGGCTCCACGGCTATGATACGGCTCAGGGAGGATGCACCGACGGAACATACATCTATCAGATCTTCGAGAACCGCATCACCAAGAAGTGCAAAATCGCCAAGTTCAAAAAGAAGAGCTATCAGCTGGTGAAGGTGTCCAAGGCTCTGAAGGTAGGACACGGCAACGACATTACATATAATTCGAAAACAAAGGAGCTGGTGGTGACCTACTCCGGGACGAAGAAATACTTCGTCACCACGGTGAACCCGAAGAGCCTGAAGATCAAGAAGCAGATCCCGGTGATCCTGCCCACCCATCTTTCCGGGCTGAAGGCGTCGGACGTCAAGAACATCGAGGCCTACAGCGCCATCTACTACGATGAGGGATCGGATCAGTATCTGCTGAAGATCCGGGGTGGACGCGTCGTGCTGATCCTGAACGGAAGCTTCAAGCCGATCCGGGCCATCGTTCCGCCTCAGAAGAATACGGACATCACCGGGCAGACCATCATCCAGCTGGGAGACTACATCCTCCGGGCCCAGAGTGAGCTCCAGAGCAAGGACAAGAACATCATCAACGTATTCGACCGGGTCTCCGGAAGCTACGTGTCCACCATGAATCTGAAACTGAGCGGCGAGCTGGAGAACATGTATGAGATGGACGGAAAGCTCTACGGCACCGTCTTCAAGAAGGAATATAAGACAAAGTATAAGAAGGTAAAGAAAAAGTACAAGAAGAAGGTCAAGGTCAAGAAAAAGAAGGGCAAATGGACCTTCAAATGGAAGACTTTCGTGAAATATGTGAAGAAAAAATACAAGACTCTCTATCGACAGGCATATACTTTCATAATAAACGTTTTTTAATATTTTAATTTTATTGAATCTATGGTATAATCGAATATGTTTTTTTCTTAATGCATAGATATAGACGAAAGGAAGTAATACATGGGCGGATTTTTCGGCGTTGCGTCTAAGACAAGTTGTACCAATGATCTGTTTTTCGGGATCGACTACCACTCTCATCTGGGGACCAGACGAGGCGGTATGGCCGTCTATGGAGAGGACGGATTCCACCGTTCCATCCATAACATCGAGAATTCTCCTTTCCGCACCAAGTTCGACGGAGATCTGGACGAACTGGAAGGAAAGATGGGAATCGGCTGCATCTCGGATATGGATCCTCAGCCGCTGCTGATCCGTTCTCACCATGGAAGCTATGCGCTGACCACTGTGGGAAAGATCAACAATGCTGAAGAACTGGTACACCGTGCCTATGAGAGAGGGAACAGCCATTTCATGGAAATGAGTGGCGGCAAAGTAAACGATACAGAGCTGGTGGGAGTCATCCTGGACCAGGCCGGAAACATCGTGGAAGGCCTGAAACTGGTACAGGAATCCATTGAAGGATCCATGACCCTTCTGCTTATGACACCAGACGGCATCTATGCCATGCGTGACAAGTACGGCCGTACTCCGGTCCTCATCGGACGGAAGGAGGACGCCTTCTGCGCATCCTTCGAGTCGGCAGCCTACATCAACCTGGGATACGAGGATTACTATGAGCTGGGTCCCGGAGAGATCGTGCACATGACCGCCAAGGGCATCGAGAAGCTGAGCCCGCCGGGAGAAGAGATGAAGATCTGCGCATTCCTGTGGGTCTACTATGGATATCCCACATCTTCCTACGAGGGCGTCAACGTAGAGAACATGCGCTATGAGTGCGGCAAGATGCTGGCCCGCCGCGACAAGACGGACGCGGACATCGTTGCAGGCGTTCCGGACAGCGGTATCGCCCATGCCATCGGATATGCCAATGAATCCGGCATTCCTTTTGCCCGTCCTTTCATCAAATATACGCCCACATGGTCCCGCTCCTTCATGCCTACACGGCAGAGCCAGCGTGACCTGATCGCCCACATGAAGCTGATGCCTGTGAAGAAGCTGATCCGGGACAAGTCCCTGCTTCTCATCGATGATTCCATCGTCCGCGGCACCCAGTTGGGACAGACTGTTCAGTACCTGTATGAGAACGGCGCCAAGGCAGTCCACATCCGTCCGGCCTGCCCGCCGCTGATGTACGGATGCAAATACGTGAACTTCTCCCGTTCCCGTTCGGAATATGATTACATCACCCGCCGCGTGATCCGCGACAGAGAGGGTGAGAACGTATCCGATGAGTTGCTGCAGGATTATGCTGATCCGGACAGCCAGAACTACAAGGAAATGGTAGAGGAGATCAGAAGACGTCTGGGATTCACTTCTCTGGCATTCCAGAGACTGGACGATCTGGTGGAATCCACCGGTATTCCGGAGTGCAAGCTCTGCACATACTGCTGGAACGGCAAAGAATGATATTTGTTTGACGAACCAAACAAAATCAAATGTATTTGTAAAAGAACACAATATATTGTTGACAAAACAGTTGCGATAGAGTATTATATCAACTGTAATTCAATAGAACCAAAGACTTTGACGGAGACAGTAGATCTGCATCAGAAGGGAAAGCGAGCCGGGGACGGTGTGAGCCCGGTGCCGAGAACGGTGCATTTCGAATATCACTCCCGAGTTGCAGAGCCGAACGCAATGGCAAGTAAGTTCTGACGGGCCTTCCCCGTGATCGGAAGAGCATATGATGGTATGC
>CAMOGZ010000158.1 GCA_946614405.1 uncultured Eubacterium sp.
GTCCGGGCTCACGATCCGCTCCGACAGAAATCTGCGGAACTCCTCACTGCTCCACTCCGGGCTGCCATGGGTATATTCCGCCAGCGCCCTGTTATATTCCGGCGCAAGGAAATGAACACGCCAGGAGGAACTGATCTCTCCGACCACCGCATCGTCCCACTTCAGGTACCAGCGCGGGGACTCCCGCCAAGTCAGTTTCTCCTCCGCCACAAAGCCTCCCTGGGCGGTGATCTCATAGCGGACGTCTTTCCCGTGTATCGCTCCGGACCGATTCCGTTCCGCCACGCGTACAAGTTCCTGCTCACGCAGAAGCTCCTTGCGCTCCGCCTCCAGACTCTTCCTTTCCTGGATCTGTGCCCGGACCTGCTCCAGTTCCCTCGCCTTGATATACTGGCTCCGCGTCTTCTTCCCCTCCCGCCACTGGCGGTAGAAACGCTCCTTGCCATTGATCATCTTCCGGGAAATGTAACCCACCGGAAGAGAAGCGATCTGCGCGTCGAGTTCCTGTATTCTCTTTTCTATGGGGGATAGATTGTTATTCATAAGCCTATTATAACCCACATAACCCACACAGTCAAGCGGTGTGGGTTATGAACTAGTTTCAGCCAATCATAGCCTGATATGGCCGCGCAGCATCCCCTGTAGAATTCTACAATCATTTCCTGTGGCAATACCCCGCTATTTGTAATATGATGTAATCAAGAATAGGAAAAGGAGGAGCACTATGAAGAAGAACAGACAGATCCGGCCGGTGGGTCCGGACTATGTGGAAGAATATCTGGAAATTTACCTGAACGCCTACCCGGCCTTCAAGTCGCTGGACGAGGAATGCCGTCAGCACTACCGGGAGAAGACGCTCCTGGATATGACCACGGACAAGGAAGTGGACTTCGTGGGGATGTTCGAGGGGGACAAGCTCATCGCCCTGATGAAGCTGGTGAACTTCCAGATCAACCTGTACGGGCAGATGCAGCCGGCGGTGGGCCTGATGTCCCTGGCCGTTCATCCTTTGTACAAGAAGCAGGGCGTGGCCCTGGCCATGGTCCGCTACTACGAGGATTACACCCGGGACAAGTCCGACGTGGCCATCCTGCTCCCCTTCAACATGGGCTTCTACCGCAAGATGGGTTACGGCCTCGGCGCGAAGATGGACGAGTATCATCTCGCCACGGATCAGCTCCCCAAGTGCAGTGATCTGAGCCCGCTGCGTCTATTGCAATTAGACGATATAGACGAGGTCCTGGCCTGCCACGAGGCCTTCGCCCGGGACAACCACGGCATGCTCATCAAGTTCGAAGAAGAGATCCGGGAGATGCGCGGGGACTACAGCACCCTCCGGGTGGGCTACTACGACAACAAAGGCCAGCTGGCGGGCTATGTCGCCTACCGCGTGGAGGAGGCCAGCGACACCAACTATACTCTGAACGAGATCGTGGTGGACGAACTGATCTACCGTGACGGCAAGGTCCTCCGGACCCTTCTGGGGTTCCTCCGGAATCAGGCGGACCTGGCCCAGAGCATCGCGATCCGCTCCGGCGAGGAAGACTTCTATCATCTTCTGGACAACGCCGCAGACCTTTCCGGAAACTACATCCCCTTCGGCTATCTGCAGACCAACACCTCTGCCATGGGGAATATGTATAAGATCCTGGATCCGGCCCGGTTCGTGGAGAATACCTCCTACCGGACCTTCCCCAAACTGGATCTCACCGCCCGGTTCCGCTACACCGATGAGCTGGCCGACAGAAAGAAGTCCGTCACCATCTCTTTTAAGGACGGCACCTGGACTCCCACCGACGAGCACCCGGATGTGACCATTACCTGCCGTCAAGGCGACCTGTCGTCCCTTCTGATGAACTGCGGAAGGCTCGGCTCCTTCCTTCGCCTCGGCATCATGGAAGCCGACGATCCGCAGCGGGCCGCAGACCTGGACCTGCTTCTCTATTACAGCCAGAAGCCATTCAGCAATTCCGATTTCTAACCCAACTAAAACAGAGGGCGCTGCGGCGCCTCTCAGACTGTCGACAAAAGGTCCTGGCCTAATGATTAGGCTCAGGACCTTCTTTATGCGATCGCTAATGTTAATTCTGAAGTTCTGTTATTCTCCCAATATTCTCTGGCACAACTGGATCTGGTACGCCAGGTCCAGCTGCTGCAGTTCCCTTGGGTCTTTATAATTCAGCCCCGTGATCTCGTGAATACGCTCCATGCGGTTGCGGAGGGTGTTCTCGTGCTGAGACAGCGCTGCCGCCGCCTCCGGGAACCGGTATCCATTCTCACAGTAGGCTGCGAGAGTCTCCGCCAGGTGGGCTTTGTTCTCCAGGTCGTACTCTGCCAGTGGTTCCATGATGCTCCTGCGGAAGGATTCCATGGCATCCCCGCGGCAGTGGGGCAGCAGGATCCGCAGGCTCCCCAGCTCCCCATAGCGGACAGCAGCGCCGTCGGACCCCCGTCGAAGGGCAACCCGGGCGGCGTCGATGGCCTCCCGCAAAGTCCGTTTCAATTCTCCAAGGTAGTAATGCACCTCGCTGATCCCCATGCTCCCGGCCTGGGGACAGATCCTGCGAAGGGCCCGGATCGTCTCCTCCACCTCCTGTGGATCCTGATGTTCCCAGGAATGGATGTACAGGACCCCGCCGTCGTACAGGGTCAGCAGATTCTCCGGCCGGTCCAGCGCACTCCCCCGGTACGCCTCCAGAAGCTCCAGGTAGGAAGCATCCTCCATGGGCAAATAGAATGCCTGGTGCTGGTTCTCGAAGGACGGATTCAGGTTAAGCCCGTGGTTGTAGGCTTCGTCCTCGGTGGTCTCATTGGCCAGGGTGGCATCGATCTCCCGCTGCACAAAGTCCAGCGACTCCATTCTCCGCACATTCTCCATGACATCAAAAATAAACTCTTCGAAGATCAGATCCGCCGAATCCGAAATGAAGATCGGGAAGTTCTTGGCATCGGCGTAGCGCAGCACCGTGTCATGGATCTGGAGCCGGAACACATTCTTGATGATCAGGCCGCTGACGCCTTTGGCGATCAGGGTCTTCACCGCATCAGCGATGAGGAACTCGTTATCCTTGGCGTATAAGAACGTCGTGATCACCAACTGATCCTCCTGGAAATTGCTGTGGCGGTACTTGCCCCGGACCTCGGGAAGAAACTCATAGTCCAGGATCCCGGCGGAACGGATGCGCCGGGTCATGCCTCCTCCGCCGCAGACCAGCTTCATTTTATCTTTATAGGAATTGTAAAATCCGGAAATCGTATAATACATGGGCACCTCCTGTAATTCTCTATAGATTATATCACATAGTGATGGAAAATTTCACATATATGGTGACCTTTTTCCCACTTTTCTGGGAAAAATCGCAGAAAATCCGCCCATTTTCCCACGACCCGCCCTAGCACAACTATGTAGAAGTTTACAGTCTTTTCCCATAGCAATCCTCAGCCTGCCACGCTATGATATAGTCAGAAAGCAAAGGAGGTACATCAATGAATATCAAGATCCTGTCAAGAAATGACCTGGAACAGATCCTGGAGATGCCTCGTGTCATAGAAGGCGTCGAGGCCGTATATAAGTTAAAGGCAAAGGGAGAGGCTGTGGCATGGCCCCTGGTGGAGCACCACTTCCCGGAAAATGCCGTATCTGACATTCGCTCCGGCGGTGTCTTCGGCGAGGTGGGGATCCACGGCGCCAAGCTTCTGAACAACTTCCCCGAAAACGAGAAGCAAGGTCTGCCGGTCTTTACCGGCGTTCTGATGGCATTCGATTCCAACACCGGGATCCCCCTGGGAGTCATGGATGCATCCTATATCACCTGCATGCGGACCGGCGCCGCAGGCGCCGTCAGCACCTGGGCTCTGGCCCGCAAGGACGCCTCCGTCCTCACCATCGTGGGAGCGGG
>CAMOGZ010000159.1 GCA_946614405.1 uncultured Eubacterium sp.
GGTCAGAAGCATTGTGCGTGGTGACTCTCACGACAAGGAACTTTTAGTAAATATATGGGATCCAATTCCCATATTATACGGAAAATGATCATCTCGTGAGGGTGCGGATTCAGGGCAAAATAAGACTGCCTCGTTTGAGGCAGCCCCTTAATAATGCAATTCTCTATTCTTTTGACCAGAGGTAACAGTAGGCCTGGGTACGGGCGGAGAAATACTCCTCCCGGAGAAGCTTGCGCACTTCTTCCCGGGTGAACCAGCCCGGCTGGATCTCCTCTTCTGCGGAACTGCTCATCTGGAATTCGCCTCTTGCTGTACCGACAATGCATACGTTCTTTTCATTGGAAAATCCCACTGCACCATAAGATGTGTGAAGTTCATCCGTAATACTGGTAAGCTCCAGTCCGGTCTCTTCCCGAAGTTCCCGTGCGGCAGCCTCACGGGGCGTCTCACCCGGGTCGATGAGCCCTGCCGGGAAATTCACCACCCAGCGTCCGGTGGCCATACGGAATTCCCGGTTCAGGAGGATCCTTTCTCCTTCTTCATCGGTCACCATCAGGATGACGGAATCCACCGGGGAGTCCAGAAGTTCTCTCTCTCCTGCCAGATCCTTGCTCCTGCTGATGATCTCATAGTTCTTCTCACTCCCATCCGACAATTCATATCCGATGTCGAAGCGTGTGATAAACTTTCCCTCGTGTACTTTATTGATCTTCTGAAATTTCATTGTGATCCTTTCTTATCAGCAGCGGCTTATACCCAGCATTCCTTCAGGACCCGCTCGACGTTTTCGTGTGTGAACTTGTCCAGCTGTCGTTCTGTCATGCCTCTCTTCTTGAGTGCATCGAAGAGGACTTCCATATGATCACAGCTGGGGATCTCCAGGTCCGTGATTCCTCCGTCGAAGTCCGTGCCCATGGCGATGAAGTCCTCACCGCCCTTATTGAGCATATACAGGGCATGATCGCAGAGTCTCTCCACCGTGCTTGTCTCACAGTCGATGTCTTCATTCAGGAATCCGCCGTAGAAATTGAGGCCGGAGATGCCGCCTTTGTCGGCAAGAGTCCGGATCTGGTCGTCCGTGAGATTTCTGGGAGAAGGTGAAAGCGCATAGGCATTGGAATGTGTCGCAATGAAGGGCTTCTTAGCATACCGGGCTACATCGTAGAACCCGCCTTCATTCAGGTGTGATACATCGACGATGATCCCCAGATCATTCATAACGGGGATCGCCTCTTTCCCGAAGTCGGTAAGGGGCAGCTTCATCAGCTCCCTGTCTTCGCTGTTGCACTGGCCGAAGCAGTTGGGGTCATTCCAGGTCAGGGCGATGACCTTCACGTCCAGGTCTGCCAGTTTCTTCAGATTCTCCATGTCATAATTCACGAGGGCCCCGTTCTCGATGGTGAGGATGCAGGAGATCTTCCCTGCTTCTTCATTTGCTGCAAGGTCCTCAAACTTCCGCACAAAGGCAAACTGGTCCTTGTCTTCTTCTATACTTCTTAAAAGAAGATTCCTCATATCGTGAAACAGGTCGAAATGATCCGGATAGTGATCATATCCAAACCACTCTTCGATCTCGCTCTGGGGAAGGAAGGCAGCAAACATCTGCGCCTTCACAGGGCTGTTCTTCAGCTTCCTGAAATCGATCTGACTGTTATCCAGTTCCTGAATGGTGTTCTTATTCTGCATAAGCCCTACCATGAGGGTGTCGCAATGCATGTCAATGTATCCCATAGTTCCTCTCCTGTCTATTGATTCAATAAGTCATGTAATTAATATAACACAAAAACCGCTCCTGGAAAACCCAGGAGCGGATAGTGCCGAATACGATGCTTCATTCTCCGGCTATCTGTTCCAGAAACGATCTGGCCTCCGAAGCACCGCCGCAGGATCGGAAGCTTTCAGAGATCTTAATTGCATTTTCTTTATATCCGGGTTCAGTGAGGACCTGCTGCAGGGCCCACAGAATATCTTTCTCGGAAGTTGATTTCAGTCTACTGCCGGCGCCGAGTTCTTCTACTCTCCTTGCCACGGCATTCTGCTCCTGCGTCTGTGGGAACAAAACCAGCGGAACCTGAAAATACAATCCCTCCGAGGCTGAGTTCATCCCGCAATGTGTGATGAACGCATCGGCAATGGAGAGAACTGCCATCTGATCTACTGATTCGAAGATCTGTATGTTGTCCGGAAGCCTGTCATAGTGCTCCGGATTGGTTCCCATAGAGATGACGACCTGCCAGTCCGTCTGTCCCAGAGCATGAATACAGTTTCTGTAGAATTCTCTGTTTTGATTGACCGTACCCATGGAAATGTAAACCAGTTTATCTGCGGTCTTCTTCATAGGCTGGGTGACAGGCCGGATCGATGGGCCAATGAAATGGTACCGGTCAGAGAACGTTTCCGAACATGGTTGGAAATATTTCGACGTGTAGACGATCGTATTCGTATCATTGTCATTCTGCACGATGTCCAGGAGACTCTTCACCGGATAGCCTTTGTCGCGGAGGCGTTTCAGCTGCTTATTGATCCGCGGCATCGCCATGAGCATCCTGGCGATATCCCATGGGCTCTCCTGCATATACTTCGCAGAGTACCTATTGAATGCAAATGTCGTGGTCGAAGAGACGTATGGCAGCCCGTGTTTCATGGCAGCGAGCTTGCCCCAGAATGCCACGGAATCGGATACGACCAGATCCGGTTTGATCTCTTCTATGACCCGGGAAGTCATTTCATCCAGGGCCAGTGTCGAGGAAACGAGGAGCTCAGTAGCATAGACTTTGTCCTTCCCCACACGATCCGCATTTCCCTTATCTTCCATCTCAAAATCGTATCCGTCGCAGCCTATGAAGGTTGCGCCGGCATTCTCGATCTTCTCTCTGAAATCCTCAAAGGAGAAATACCAGACCTGGTGTCCTGCCTCCGTCAGCGTCTTGACAAGTCCAAGGGTGGGATTGGTGTGTCCGTGAGCAGGAATACAAAACCATGCGATTCTCATTTGCCCTCACCCCCATTGTCTTCTGCGAAAGCTATGGCAAAAAGCTCTGAGAAGGCTCCTTTATTTGGGATCGCTATCCCTCTCTCCTCATCCCCGAGAAGCAACAAAGTATCTCCCGGCTTGATATCAAACAAAGCCCTTGCCTGCTTGGGGATCACGATCTGCCCCTTCTCTCCGACAGTAGCAGTCCATGCGTATTTTCCTTTTGGTGTTGCCATGTTATCACTCCTAAATTGATACGATAAGTATGATTTGTATAACTTATCATACCACAGAGCAGAGAATCGGTCAAGGAACCTGAGTCTCACTATTTCGTCGTACTCAACAATAGGGACATAACATATTGGGGGCGTAGAATACACTCTAAAGCAATTTCACTATCTTGGAAAAATGGAAAGAAATTAATAAACTGACTATGTCCCATTATGATGGTTCCGGTCCCATCTTTGTATTCTATAATATCAACAGGCATTGTGATCGGCAAGGATGTTACATGCACCCTGCCGAATTGATTGCATAGTAAGACTTTTTCTGTGATCACATACGCTGTGTTTCGTAACAGAATCAACTTATGGACAAATCTGCCAACGGTTATATATAGTCCCATTACCAAAAAGGCTCCACCCACGATAATGAACATGAGGGGTGCCTGGTCTTGTATTACTCCTATCTCCCAGAATAGTGCAAACCCGAACCAGACGATACTAAAAGGAATCATAAACGCATCCTTATTGGTAAATAGGTGTACTGATTCAGGTCGTCCTGTCCATTTGATGCGATCATTTGCATCAATGTATGGCCTTGCCCATTGATAATCGTATTGGACTGACATCTACAGATCCTCCTTCCTAGTATCTATTCGCGATTTTTTTAAGATATCACTTATT
>CAMOGZ010000160.1 GCA_946614405.1 uncultured Eubacterium sp.
ACGAACTGCTTCATATCCGTCCACTCTACTTCTTCCCGGGTGCCGATGATCATCTGCACCTTCCTACGAAGCGGCACCCCGCTGTCTGCCAATGCCTTCATGGCATAGAGGCACAGGAGCATGGGGCCTTTGTCGTCGATGGTGCCCCGGCCGAAGGCTTTGCCCTCCCGTACTTCCATGGCGAATGGATCCGACTCCCAGTTCGCAGGATCTCCCGCAGGCACCACGTCAACGTGACCCAGGATCCCGATGGTCTCCGGGCCATCACCCATCTCGATGATCCCCACCTCATGGCCGCAGACCGCCCGGGTCCGAAATCCCATGGATGCACCGAGATCCAGCATGTAGTCCAGCGCCCGGTCCACGGCTTCACGGTCATCCGACACACTGGGGATGGCCACCAGCTCTTCTAACCGAGAGAGGATCACAGGCATGTGATCCTTCATATACTGTATCAGTTCCCTCTCCATATCAATCATTTCATACTCCTTACAGAAACGGCCCCGCCGCAGCGGGGCCTCAGGTCACTCAATTTATCATCAGCTGCGGAGCCATCGATAACTCAATTCGTCAGCAGCTTCTGGATGCCTTTGTCCAGGCCGTTCAGGGTCAGTTCGAACATGGGGAATACGTCCCGTACCATGGAGATGGTCCGGGCGCCCCAGGCGCGCTCCCACCGTTCTTCTTTGATGGGGTTCAGCCAGATTACTTTCCGGTAGCGACGGGCAAACTCCGTGAGCCAGTCGATTCCCGGCCGGTCGTTCCAGGCGTACCAGTTCAGGTTGCCGCCCCGGGCCATGAGCTCATAGGAGGACATGGCCGCATCTCCCACGATGATCACCTTGTAACTGGAGTCCAGGTTCTGGAACACCCAGTCTGTCTCGATCCAACGTCCGTCCACGATGTAGGGATCGGTATAGAGGTAATCATAGATGCAGTTATGAAAATAGTAGGTCTTCAGGTCCTTCAGGTGGGTGGACTCGTGGACCGCCTGAAACAGCTGACTGCAGAGTTTGCTGTAGCTGCGCATGGATCCGTCGGAGTCCATCAGCAGAAGGAGTTTGACAGTGTTCTTTCTGGGTTTCTCATAGACCAGCTTCAGCATGCCCGCGTTCTCGCAGGTGGCGTCGATGGTCTGATCGATGTCCAGCTCGGTTTTGGCGGTATCCACCCGGGTGGAAAACTGCCGAAGCTTGCGGAAGGCCATCTGAAACTGCCGGGTATCCAGCTCATTGTCCTGCCGGAAATCCCGGAAGTTCCGCTCCCCCGCCACCTGAATGGCGGACTGGTGCCGTCCGTAGCCGCCCACACGGATCCCCGCCGGATTGTATCCGCCGTGTCCGAAGGGAGACGTTCCGCCGGTACCGACCCAATAGTTTCCGCCGTCGTGCTTCTCGGTCTGCTCCTCCAGGCGTTCTTTGAACATCTGCCGCAGTGTCTCCAGGTCATACTCCTTCGCCCAATCCGGCATGTCCGAGAGCAGTCTCTCCCGCTCCCCTTCCGAAAGCCAGTCCCACAGTTCCTTGGGGATGTCGTCCACGGACTCGATTCCCTTGAAGTAGGCGGCGAAGGCCTGATCGAACTTGTCATACTCCGTCTCTGATTTCACCAGGATATTCCGGCAAAGATAATAGAATTCCATCAGAGAATTCTCCGCCAGGCCTTTGTCCATGGCCTCCATCAGGGTCAGCCACTCATCCAGTGAGATGTCCAGTCCATGAAGCCGCAGAATATGGAAAAAGTCAATAAACATGGGCTATCTCCTGTATCTTCTGTGCTCTTCCGCCGCGTCGATGTCCTGATTCTTCTTCAGGAGCACCCCGATATACGGGATCTCCTCGGCGATGCGGTTCACATCGCAGCCTGCGATCTGCAGGGCCTGGATCCAGTCCAGGAGCTCCGAGGTACTGGGCTTCTTCTGGATGTCCCGCATCTCACGAATATCGTAGAAGGCCTTCATGGCCTCATTCACCAGTTTCTTGTCCACGTCGCCGTAGTGGACGCGGATGATCTCTCTCATCTTCTCCTCCGAAGGGAACTCGATGTAATGGAAGATGCAGCGGCGCAGGAATGCGTCCGGCAGTTCCTTCTCCGCATTGGATGTGATGATCACGATGGGACGGTGCTTGGTCCGGATGGTTTCCTTTGTTTCATTGATATAGAACTCCATGCGGTCCAGCTCCCACAGCAGGTCGTTGGGGAACTCCAGATCGGCTTTGTCGATCTCGTCGATGAGCAGGACTGCCTGCTCCTCGGAGGTGAAGGCCTCCCCCAGCTTTCCCAGCTTGATGTAGCGGCTGATGTCGCTGACGTCGCCCTCGCCGAACTGGCTGTCGTAGAGACGCTGCACCGTGTCGTAGACGTAGAGTCCCTCCTGGGCTTTGGTGGTGGACTTGATCCCCCAGATGATCAGGGGCATGTCCAGGGCCTCGGCAATGGACTGCGCCAGCATGGTCTTCCCCGTGCCGGGTTCGCCTTTGATCAACAAAGGCTTTTGCAGCGCGATGGCCACATTGACGGCGTTCATTAACTCATTCGATGCGACATAGTCGCTGCTTCCTCTGAATTTCTTCATGTATGTCTCCTTATTATCATGCTCCTACGCACAGAGGAACAAGTACTGTCGTTGCGATTTCTTCCACCAGACCCACGGCGATGCAGAACGCGATGATCTCATCCCGGGTAGTGCGCATCAGGATGGGCAGTCCCACGTCCATGCAGCAGATCCCGGGGACGGATACCGCCTCCAGGTAGCCGATCTTCTTGGCCACAAAGGGGATCAGAACGATCCCGCCGATCTCACGGATCACATTGTGGAGGAAGGAGATGGCCGCCGCCACCTCATGCCCAGCGGCCGAGATAATCCCCGGCGCCAGAGTGTACCATCCATAGCCAAAGCCCACCGCCAGGGACTCGCCCACCGTGATCTGCGGGAAGATCAAAGCCACGGCCACAGAGCCTACTGCCGTTGCGGCAAGGATCACGAAGGGGAAAATCATCACCTTCAGGCCGATCTTCTTCAGGGAGTCCAGGATGGTCCCTTCCAGTCCCATGCTGAAGCCGATGGTGGCGATGAGAAGGCCAAGGCTCACCATCATCAGGTTGGATGTAATGGTATCAAACTTCTCGTAGGCAGGCCCCGTAACATTCCTCAGCACCAGGAAATACCCGATCAGAAGTCCGATAAGGGTACATGCCAGGATCAAGATGGTCATGGTATTATCGTCTGCGCTCTCTTCTTCCTCCTGATGGTGGGCAGACTCGCCCAGCCTCTGATTCTTCGGATTCAGGTGCCGGTCCAGACCGATGATATTCCGGGCGCCCATGACTGCAAGGATGGTGACCACCCACAGGATCACTGAGATCACGACGGATACGACTCCGATGGTCCCCAGATTATCGATGACCTCCTGGTTGGATCCCATCCGAAGCCCCATGATAAACACCATGAACGCCACGCTGGCCAGGATGGCCTTATCCACGCCGGCCTTGGCTCTCTGACTGCCTCGGAACCGGATGGCGATCAGATAGAAAACGATCATGATGGCAAATACAAGTAATACTATTTTCATGTTATTCTCCATTGCTTATTATTTGTTCCTTTCTCATTATCATGTATTCTCAGGAGAAAATCAAGTTTCTTTTCTTGCCTCAGATTTCCTTATATCCGGCACTTTCTCTTTGAAAGGGCCTGAGGCAGGTTGTGATATAATCTGCTTGTAAATGATTACTATTCCAACAGGAGGTTGAGAAATGAATAGGATGGAAACAGAAGGCGTTGTCTCATAATAGAGGCAGCGCCTTCTGCAGGAGGGGGGCAACGGCTCCTTCGTCGATTACGTCACGGTCAGGCGCC
>CAMOGZ010000161.1 GCA_946614405.1 uncultured Eubacterium sp.
TTTCTTACTGTTTGCATTTGCCTCCTCCGGATATTAATAAACTCTCGGAATCTCCAGCCCGCATAAACACTGGGTTTCGGAGATCCGATTTTTACTTTTCCCCCACATTCTTTGTCACTTTTTAATGCACTTTTTTATTAAAAGGGTTGACATAGGGGGCAAAATGTGCGGCGCGCCTTGACGACTCTATCTCGCCAGAGACGGCGAGGCGCGCCCCTTCAATTAAGAAGCAAATCGCTCTTGATTGGAGGTGCACATCATGAAACCATTTAACACCGGCGGCCATTCCGCCTATCAGAACCGTGTCCTGACGCAACTTCGTAAATACTATCCGGACGCTGATTCTTCCTTCGACTCCGCCACCTGGGATATCATGGAACAGTTCTGGTTCCTTGATCTCTCCCCTGTGGATCAGATCATGCAGGACCGTTACTCCAAATACGGGCCACCGCCGCGGCTTCCTTCCGATCTGCTCCGCTCTTACCTGCTTTCCATGAAGTTTAAGGTTACTTCCATTACTTCCTGGGGATCTCAGCTTAAGCAGAACTGCCTGTATGCCATCCTTTCCGGCTTTACGGTTGGTGATACGCCAGGTGTCGGTACCTTCTATGACTTCTTCAGCCGGATCTGGGACTCTGATAAAAACAACATCTCTGATCCTGTTCATCCGCCAAAGGAGAAGCCCAAAAAACCAAAGAAGAAAGGTGAGAAGGCTCCGCCTGTAGAAAAAGTTACCGTCTATGAACTCCTCGACAAATTTAAAATCAGCCCTCCGCAGGATTTCGCTCCAGCTAAACGGCTCTTTGAAATCTTCAAATCCCAGTTCCTCGATCAATCCGCCCGGAAAGGCCTGATTAACCTTGAAAACCTTGCCCTTTCAGGAGATGGAACACCGGTTTATACCGGCACGTGGGAACGCAAGACTCGCACCTGTGACTGCCTTGAGAAAGGCATCCATGATTGTAAATGCGCTCGCATTTATCATCAGCCGGACTGCAACTATGGTTGGGATTCCCACAGAAACTGTTCCTATTTCGGCTATGACCTTTACATGCTGACAGCTTCTGATTCGGAAAATGACCTTCCCGTTTTCCCGCTGCTTGGTCCTGCTTCAAGGCATGATTCCCATGGATTCCTGTACGCATGGTTCTCGATGCAGCAGTTCCTTCCGGAGGCAACTGTCATTAAGCTTCTTCTGGATTCTGCCCACGATTCCATGGCCATGTATGAGTACTGCGCAGAACACGGGATCCAGCCATTCATCGATCTGAATGGCAAAGGCGGCCGGCCTCCGGTTTACAAAGATGACTTCACGATCGGCGATGATGGTGTTCCGATCTGCAGAGAAGGTTTCCGGATGCGCCTGGATGGAACCGAATCCAGGAAACGACGGACGAAATACAAATGTCCCAGGATCAGCTTCATCTACGGTTTCCCGATCTGTACCTGTGAAAACCGCTGTTCCGACGCACTCTACGGACGTACAGTCCACGTTGCCATGAAGGATAACCCAAGGCTGTTTAATGACCCGCCACGAAGCAGCAAAGAATGGAAGCTGGAATACAATGCGAGAACGTCTTCAGAACGATGCAATAAGAGGGAAAAGGTAGACTACAAACTAGAAGACGGCAGACACCGATCAACTAAGTTGTGGTACTGCCGTCTCTTCGCCATCATGATGTGCCAGCATCTTGATGCATGGGCTTTGCCAAAATCGTCACACCTAAAAGACCTTTTTGAGCAAGCCGCTTAACTGAATAAGCAATACCAGTATAATCCATCTGTGACGAATGGTCTATTAAAATGCGCCATTTTCCAAATAGATATATCGTCCTGATCTGTTCTGGATAGTATTTACTTGTCAAGGTTCATCCACCTTATAGATCTTAGTCGGCAGGCTCAGAATTCCGAGAGCCTATATCATATAGACTCTCGGAATCTCTGAGCCGCATAAACACTGGCTTTCTGAGACCCGATTTTTCATTTTCCCCCACGTCATTTACCGATTTTAATCAAAAAAATTCATAAAAGAGGTTGACACAGAGGCTAAAATGTGCGGCGCGCCTTGACGGCTCCTGCTCGCCAAAGGCGGCAATGCGCGCCCCTTCAATTAAGAAGCAAATCGCTCTTGATTGGAGGTGCACATATGAAACCAATTAACCTTGGCGGACATCCCGCCTATCAGAGCCGCGTGCTGGCTCAACTGCGTAAATACTATCCGGATGCTGATTCTTCCATCGACGCTGCCACATGGGACATCATGGAACAATTCTGGTGTCTTGATCTTTCTCCTGTGGATCAGATCATGTGGGACCGGTATTCCAATTTCGGGCCTGCGCCACGCCTGCCTTCCGACATGCTGCGCTCTTATCTGCTCTCCTTGAAATTCAAGGTGACGTCAATTACCAACTGGTCTTCCCAACTCAAGCAGAACCATCTGTATGCAATCCTTTCCGGCTTCGTGGTCGGCGATACGCCCGGCGTCGGTACGTTCTATGACTTCTCCCGCAGGCTCTGGAATTCGGATAAGAACAACACCACCACCCCAATCCACCCTCCCAGGGAGAAACCAAAGAAACCTGGGAAGAAGGGCGAGAAAGCACCACCAGTTGAAAAGGTCACTGTCTATGATCTCCTTGAAAGATTTGAGATCGAGCCTCCTCAGGATTTCGCTCCGGCCAAACGGCTCTTTGAAATCTTTAAGTCCCTGTTTCTGGATCATTCCATTCAGCAGGGCCTGGTCAAACATGATAGTCTTGCTCTGTCCGGAGATGGGACTCCGGTTTACACCGGGGCCTTTGAACGCAAAACCCGTACCTGCAACTGCCTTGAGAAGGGAATCCGCGACTGCAAGTGCAACCGCATCTACCATCAGCCGGACTGCAACATCGGCTGGGATTCCCACCGGAACCGTTACTATTTCGGGTACGATCTGTACATGCTTACGGCCTCTGATTCTGAGAACGACCTTCCGGTCTTTCCCCTCCTCGGACCAGCATCACGGCATGATTCCCAGGGATTCCTGTACACGTGGTTCTCGATGCGGCAGTACTTCCCGGAAGCAACTGTCTCAAAGCTCCTTCTGGATTCCGCGCATGATTCCATGGCTATGTACGAGTACTGCGCAAAGAACGGGATCAAGCCGTTCATTGATCTGAATGGCAAGGGCGGACGTCCCCCGGTCTATAAGGACGACTTCACAATCGGAGACGACGGCGTCCCGGTCTGCAAGGAAGGATTCCGGATGCATCTGGATGGAACCGAAAGGAAGAAGGGTCGTACGAAATACAAGTGCCCCAGGATCAGTTTCATCTACGGATTCCCGGTCTGTACCTGCAAAAACCGATGCTCGGATGCCTTCTACGGACGTACCGTCCATGTCACCATAAAGGATAACCCAAGACTTTTCAATGATCCGCCGCGCGGCAGCAAGGAGTGGAAGCTGGAGTACAATGCGAGAACTTCTTCAGAACGGTGCAATAAGCGGGAGAAGATAGACTACAAATTAGAAGACGGCAGACACCGATCTACTAAGATGTGGTACTGCCGCCTCTTCGCCATCATGATGTGCCAGCATCTTGATGCATGGGCTTTGCCAAAATCGTCCCAACTGAAAGACCTTTTTTGAGCAAGCCGCTTAACTGAATAAGCAATACCAGTATAATCCATTTATGACGTATGGTCTATTAAAGTACGCCATAATCCCAAAAGAGCTATATTGTCCTGATCTGTTATGGATAGTATTCACTTTTCAAGGTTCACCCGGCCAACGGGTCTAGTCGGAAGGCTCATAATTCCGAGAGCCTATTCATATCGTCCGCATCTCACCCCTCACTCAGATTCGTTTCTCTCTCG
>CAMOGZ010000162.1 GCA_946614405.1 uncultured Eubacterium sp.
GATGGCGGGGATGACACGGACGGCGGTGGTTTTGCTGTTCACCATGCCGATGGCAGCTTCGTCTGCGATGATTCCGGAGATCACATCGGAAGAGGTGTCGCCGGGGATCACGATCATGTCCAGGCCCACCGAGCAGACTGCGGTCATGGCCTCAAGCTTTTCGATGGAGAGGGTGCCGGCGCGGGCGGCATCGATCATGCCTGCGTCCTCCGTGACGGGGATGAAAGCGCCGGACAGACCGCCGACACTGGAACTTGCCATGAGGCCGCCCTTTTTGACGGCGTCATTCAGCATGGCAAGAGCGGCGGTGGTGCCGTGGGCGCCCACCTGCTCCAGGCCGATCTCCTCCAGAATGTGGGCAACAGAATCGCCGATGGCAGGGGTGGGTGCCAGAGAAAGGTCGATGATGCCGAACCGGACGCCCAGCATCTCTGCGGCTTCCGTTCCGATGAGCTGTCCCACACGGGTGATCTTGAAGGCGGTCTTCTTGATGATCTCCGCCACTTCGTTCATGGTGGCATCCTCCGGGGTCTTGGCCAGGACGGCTCGGACCACGCCGGGGCCGGAGACACCGACACTGACCACGCAGTCGGCCTCCGTGATCCCGTGGAATGCGCCGGCCATGAAGGGGTTGTCCTCCACGGCGTTGCAGAAGACCACCAGCTTGGCGCAGCCGATGCACATATTATCCTTTGTTAATTCTGCGGCTTCCCGGACCTTCTCGCCCATCAGGGCCACCGCATCCATGTTGATGCCGGCCTTGGTGGAGCCCACATTGACAGAGGAGCAGACCAGCTCCGTCTCCGCCAGGGCCCTGGGGATGGACTCGATGAGCTCCCGGTCTCCCGGGGCGAATCCCTTCTGTACCAGGGCGGAGTAGCCGCCGATGAAGTTCACGCCCACATCGTGAGCCACCTTGTCCAGGGTTTTCGCATATTCCACCGGATCGCCGCCGCTGACTCCCGCCAGAAGGGAGATGGGAGTGACGGAGATCCGTTTGTTTACGATGGGAATACCATACTTCTTCTCCAGAAATTCACCTGTGGCAACCAGGTCCTTGGCATGGGAATAGATCTTGTCATAGACCTTCTGGCAGGACCGGTGGATGTCCGCGTCTGCGCAGTCGATGAGAGAGATTCCCATGGTGATGGTACGGATGTCCAGGTTTTCTTCCTGTATCATGGTGATGGTTTCCATGATGTCATTCATATTCAGCATTACAGGTCACCTCCATCAGATCCGGTGCATGGAATTGAAAATATTCTCGTGCATAACGTGGACCTGCATATCCGGAACGGCCTCGCCGATGCTGTTCTGCAGCTCTTCGATCCCCTTGGTGGCAGCGGTGATGTCCAGGATCATGATCATGCAGAAATACCCGTCCAAAACGGACTGGGTCACTTCCAGCACGTTGGCATTGGCGGCGGCTGCGGCGGCAGACACCTTGGCCAGGATCCCGACCATGTCCTTGCCGATGACAGTAGCTACGGCTTTGATCTGTTCGCTCATAGTTTTTCTCCTTTGCTCCGGACGACGTACTCGCCGTCCTGTAATGTATTGTCTACCTTGTATAATATGCTAAGGTGTGGGTATTTATCAAGGAAAAATTTCTTGTTTCGTCCCCCGTTTCCGATCATGTTGGAGAAGGATCTGCTGTTGGCCAGGATATCCACCTTCCCCCCGGGCACAAAGCCCAGCTGCCGGTCGATCCGGTCTCTTGCGATGTCTCCCTCCACCAGCTGCCGGAAGGCAGGGTGGAAGCTCCCTCCGATATCGCCGCCCTCGTGTATGAGGTCGCTGGATTTCAGACCCACCCGGATGATATTGATGCCGGCATCTGTGAGGATCTCATACATGGCCCGGGTCCGGGCCACCGCCTCCTCCTCGGAAAGGGGCACGTAAGTCCCGGCTTTCCACATGTCATAGAGGGCTGTTTCCTGAATGACCACAGTGGGGTAGAGCCGGGCGATCTCGGGCCCGATTTTTACCGTCTCTTTGGCGGAGTAGATGCAGGTCTCCATCGTGTCTCCCGGAAGCCCGATCATCAGCTGGATCCCCAGTTCGAATCCATAATCCTTTATCATCTCCGCGCTGCGATAGACCACCGCCGCATCGTGGCCCCGGCCGGAGCGCCGCAGCACCTCATCGTCCAGGGACTGGACCCCCAGCTCGATGGTGTCCGTTCCGAATTCCGCCAGCTGGTCCAGGATCTCTCGGCTGATATAGTCGGGCCGGGTGGAGAGGTGGATCTTATCGACTTTTCCGGCATCCTTGTATCCTTTGGCAATGGCAAGATATTGCCTTTGTTCCTCTATGGGAATGGCCGTGAAGCTGCCCCCGTAGAAGGCGATCTCCACGGTCTCCACATCCCCCAGGGTGGTGAGCCAGGTGTCGATGGTGCGGGTCACATCCTCGCCGGTGACGGGAGCCTGCCGCGCCGTGATCTTCTTCTGATTACAGAAGATACAGTCATGGGGACACCCAAGATGAGGGATGAAGATGGGAATGATGGCATGCTTCTTCATACGATGCCTCCTATGTCCGTCAAAGGCCAGTCCGGGAACCACACTGGCTCCAGGCCTTTGCTTCGGATGAACCCCCGGATGGAGGCAAAGTCCGGGTGAGAGGACAGGTCCCCGTTGAAGAGGATCTCATCCCCCACGCGGCCGCAGGTGCCGCCGATGAAGCCGGACTCGTAGCCCGGGAGCACCACCTGGCCCGGGCGGATCAGAAGAACATCCAGGCCCGCCTTCTCGCAGGGGAGGGCGATGCCTTTGTCGTAGGTGATGATGGAGCGCTCATCCACCACCACGGTGCTGCACCGGGTATAGCCCTGGCGCACGTTGATGAGGGCCATCCCTTCGGTGGCCTCAAGGAGTCTCGGGTCCGTGTACTCCATGTTGTGGATGAAGTAGTGTCCTGTGCACGCCGCACAAAACCTGGCCTCACCGGGGTACCCGGGGCTGAGTTCTCCTCCCAGAGCGCTTACCACCGGAGCATCATCCGCTGTTCCCATGCGGCAGTGGAAAAGGTCCGCATGGTCAGCCACCGGCCGGCTCACCTCATGGGAAGGTTGGACCGGGACCACCTCATAGCCTTTGTCTTCGATATATTTGATCAGTTCTGCGTGGGCACTGCCCGCAATGTATTTCTTACTCATTGTTACTTCTCCTTGTCAGTATTATAACCCGAGGGAAAGGAATGTACAAATGCGATTGAATTCATCCCGTTTTAATGTATTTTATGTTATAATAATACAAAAGGGACGCTAAAATAGCACAGAAAGGAATCAGTAAAATGAAGAGGAAGTTGTTGACTCTCGTGCTTGCGCTGAGCATGGTTGTGGCCTATGCCATGCCGGTGTTCAATCACGGAACGGAAAGTTATGCAGCCACATCGAAGACTGTGGAAGAAGCCATGACATGGGTGAAGAATCAGGTCGGTAAGAGTATCGATAAGGATGGATATCCGGCAGAACAGCCCTATCAGTGTGTGGATTTTATAATGGCATATTATGAGGCTCTTGGTGTGGCACATGCATGGGGAGATGGTAAAGATTATGCAACTAATACCCTGCCGGCCGGATGGACCAGAGTAAAGGGGGGAACACCGAAGAAGGGTGATATCCTGGTGTACAACACCAATCCATACGGGCATGTTGCGATCTACGAATCCGATTATGTCACCTATCATCAGAATTATCCCAGCCCCTATGTGACCAAGTATACCAACCGGAAGTATAACCAGCTCGTGGACCAGGCTTATTGGGGCTACATCCGGCCAAACTGGAAGGCCTCCGCTCCGGCGGGGACCTATACCAGATAT
>CAMOGZ010000163.1 GCA_946614405.1 uncultured Eubacterium sp.
CCTTGACGAGGATGACGACCTTGACGAGGACGATGATCTTGACGAGGACGAGGAGTAAGAGCAAAAAATTGTCTAAAAGAGTCCAATCCTCTTGACGCTTAATCTTGCATCCGATATACTGAATGTGCAGGGACCCCTCAATTCCCTGCAGTCAGACGCTTCGGCGTCACCTTTCATACAACATCCAAACAACATAACGGAAAAGGACGGCTCGCCGTCCTTTTCTGTTTTCCGGAATCAAAGGCCCGCGGCGCCATGCGCCGCGGGCTTTCCCTTATCCGATATTATAAAATCTCTTTCCATTCTCGCAAGTGATCCGGCAAACGTCCTCATAGGACATCTCCTTGATCACTGCCACCCGTCTTGCCACATATTCCACATAGGGAGACATGTTGGGCTTTCCCCGTTTGGGTACCGGCGCCAGGTAAGGCGCATCGGTCTCGATGGTAAGAAACTCGATGGGGATCTGCTCCACCACTTCCACCAGCTTACGGGCGTTCTTGAATGTCACCGGTCCGCAGATGGAGATGGTTGCTCCCAGCTTCACGTACTGGCGTGCGGTCTCCGCGCTTCCGGAGAAGCAGTGGATCAGCACACGGCTGTCGGGAAGCTCTTCCCCATCCGGTCCCTTGCGGGTGGGAAACCAGCTCTGGCGCTCTTTGGAAAAAGCGCCCTCTTCCTTCAGGATCTCCATGGTCTCTGCTTCCGCCTCACGGGAGTGGATGACGATGGGAGCTTTCAGCTCGTTCGCCAGCCGGATCTGCCGGCGGAACCAGTACCGCTGGATGTCCCTCTCGGAAAGATCATAGTGAAAGTCCAGTCCGATCTCCCCAATGCCGCAGACTTTGTGCTCGTGATAGAGCCCGCGGATCTCCTCGTAGACCTCCTCGGTCATGGTCTTTGTGTCATGAGGGTGCATCCCCACGACGCAGTAGCACCAGTCGTACTTCGCCGCATCCGCCACAGCCTGGCGGGAGGATGCAAGGTCGTAACCCTGGTCCACCACATAAGCCACGTCGGAAGCCTCAATGGCCCGGGCCAGCTCTTCCCTTTCTTCGGGAGAATACTCCGCCTCATTGATGTGGGCGTGAGCATCGAACAGTCTGACCTCGCTCATTATTCCACGACCTTGCCGTCTTCTGCGATGGTGCCGACGATCTCATAGCGCTCGCCGTTGTTGGCGAACATGATCATGCCCTTGGACTCCAGGCCGCGGAGCTTTCTCGGTGCCAGGTTGGCCACCACGATGACCTTCTGTCCTACCATCTCTTCCGGCTTGAAGTAGTTTGCCACGCCGGAGATGATCTGACGGCGCTCGGTTCCCATCTTCACCTGGAATACCAAAAGCTTGTCAGCCTTCGGGTGCTTCTCAGCCTTCTCGATCAGTCCTACGCGGAAGTCGATCTTGGCGAAATCATCGTATGTGATCTCCGGCTTCAGCTCCAGAGGAACGTTCTCCTCTTCCGGCTTGCCCTTCAGAGCCTCAAGCTCAGCCAGTTCCTTCTCGATGTCAAGTCTCGGGAAGATGGCCTCGCCTCTGCATACCTTCTCATGATCCAGCATATCGAAGGTGAATGTATCTTCCCATTTCACCTCGCCACTGATGCCCAGCTGCTCGCGGATCTTCTCGGTGGTGGTGTGCATGTAAGGATAGATCAGGATGGATACGATGCGCAGGGCCTCTGCCAGGTTGTGCATGCAGGTATCCAGCTCGGCCTTGCGGCTCTCGTCCTTGGCCAGGATCCACGGTGTTTTCTCGTCGATGTATTTGTTTGCGCGGCGTACCAGGACCCAGATGTTCTCCAGTGCCATGTTGAAGGCGAACTTGTCCATGTCGGCCTCCACCTTCGGAGCAACGCTGACAGCGATCTCTTTCAGGTCGCGGTCGATGTCGTCCTCAGTGGTGGCGTCAGGAATGATCCCGTCGCAGTATTTCTCGATCATGGCAGTGGTTCTGGAAACCAGGTTGCCCAGGTCGTTTGCCAGGTCGAAGTTCATTCTCTTCAGCATTACCTCATTGGTGAAGATGCCGTCCTGCCCGAAGGTGTACTCTCTCAGCAGGAAGTACTTGAGTGCGTCAATGCCGTAGCGATCAATGAGAACCACCGGGTCTACCACGTTGCCCTTGGATTTACTCATCTTACCGCCGTCGATCAAAAGCCATCCATGGCCCAGGACCTGCTTCGGAAGAGGAATATCCAAAGACATCAGCATTGCCGGCCAAATGATGGAATGGAAACGTACGATTTCCTTACCAACCAGGTGGACGTTTGCCGGCCAGTAATGGTTGAACTGCTCCGGATCATCAGGATAGCCCAGAGCGGTGATGTAGTTCGAAAGCGCATCCAGCCACACGTAGATAACGTGCTTGGGATCCACCGGTACCTGGATTCCCCAGTCGAAGGTGGAACGGGAGATGCACAGATCCTCCAGTCCCTGTTTGATGAATTCCTTCATCTCGTTTCTTCTGGAATCCGGCAGCAGGAACTCAGGATGATCCTCATACAGCTGCAGGATGCGGTCACCGTACTTGGAAAGACGGAAGAAGTAAGCCTCTTCCTGTGCCTTCTCTACCGGTCTGCCGCAGTCGGGGCACTTGCCGTCCTCCAGCTGGCTCTCCGTCCAGAAGGACTCACAAGGTGTGCAGTACCATCCCTCGTATTCGCTCTTATAGATATCACCCTTCTCGTTCATCTTGTTGAAGATCTGCTGAACGCGGCTGACGTGACGCTCCTCCGTAGTACGGATGAAGTCATCATAGGAGATCTCCATGGTAGCCCACAGATCCTTGATGCCGGAAACGATCTTATCCACGTATTCCTGCGGGGTCACGCCTTCCTTGTCGGCGATCTGCTGGATCTTCAGTCCATGCTCATCGGTTCCCGTGAGGAAATGGACGTCATATCCGGAGAGTCTCTTGAACCGCGCCATGGCATCCGCCATAACGGTGCAGTAAGTGTGCCCGATATGCAGGTTAGAACTCGGATAATAGATCGGTGTGGTGATGTAATACTTTTCTTTTTTCTCAGACATATATTTCATTCCTTTCTTCTCCTGATCGAATGGGACCAGGCAGTGTGCTGCGGAGCGTCCCGGGGAAATGAGAACCCCCTGCCCCATGTTACAGAATAGCATAAGTTTGCAGGTTTTTCAATGGCAGATACACGTGAGGCTTGCGATTCTGCTCGCCACGCCCCGCCCCGGGCTTTGGCTTATATAAATCTGCGCTTTTGACCCCGAAATATATATAAATCCTTACTCTCTAGCACTTTGGCTTGGGCAAATCAAAGGAAATGACCTCGAAATACCCAACAGTCTCTCAGATGCCTCCTGGCGATCAGAAGCGAAGGTCCATTCGATACACGTTCTGTGTCTTTATAGCATCTCTCCCCTGTCCAACCAACGCTTCACAACGCATCAGTCAGGCCAAGTATATATATTTCACCCAGTTTTTCATCGTTTTATATAAGCCATTTTCCCTGACGTTAAGCAAACACCCTCGCAACACCGCAATCTGCCCAAGCCATCCCTCCAACATTAGGCATACGCCTCCGCAAAAACGCATTCTGCACAAGCCACCTCTCCGACACTGGGCAAACACCCCTTGACGCCGGCGCCTGCAAGCAACAACACATAAAAAATGCTGCACCGCCATGGTGCAGCACCTCTCAATCTTACTGTCTCCTCCGGGCGATCCTTTTTCCAATCCCATACCCGATGACAGCGAAGGCCATGGGAACCAAAGCCATCTCCAGGTCCGGCAT
>CAMOGZ010000164.1 GCA_946614405.1 uncultured Eubacterium sp.
AGGAAATGCTGGGACACGGCATCGTAGGCGTTGAGAACCTGGGCGGCGACCTGGACAAGATCCCTGCTGGTGAGTGGTTCGACTTCATGTGCTTCCCACTGAGATGGTACATGGGAGACGGCTCCATGGCAAGATGCGTTGCTCTGATCGACGAGGATAAGATCGACAAGACCGTTGCTGACAGAGAGTACAAGTATGGCGGAACCGGATTCGAGAGCGAAGATCACTCTGGACTGGAGTACATGCAGAAGCTGTTTGCAAGAAATAAATAATCAGGAGGAAAGAAGATGACCTGGGGTCCAAGTTTTATGTATTACCACTGCCCGAAGTGCGGACTGAAATTTAAATATGCCATCGATTTGATTCCGGAATTCGGAGACGATTTCGGTCACTGTCCGGAATGCGATGAGATGGGGGTTTACGAAAAGGATGGAGCCAGGACGCTGGACGATGCCGATTATACAGAAGTAGAGTAGCACACTGTGCACTGTAACGATCTGTTTCCCCTCTTAGAGCGGCATCCTGAATATAGCTAATCATCATCACTTAATTAATGTGCAGCCGTGCTGCCGTGACTTAGGTCCCGGTGGCACGGCTCCTCTATTTTTTGAAAAGTTTACCGGATCGAACATTAGGGACTTACGAAAGGCCGTTTCTATGTTACAATATATCTGTTAGTCTGAGACTGCCGAAGTAAGCAGAGAGGAGAACACATGAAAGAGATCGTACTGGACCTTCTGTGCAACGTGGCCCTGATGTCGGCCATCTGTTCCTGGGCGATTGCCCAGGGAGGGAAGATCATACTGGAGACTGTAAAGCATGGATTCGACGCCAGGAGACTTTCCGGAGGCGGAGGGATGCCCAGTGCGCATACAGCTACTGTTGTAGGACTTGCCACCGGAGTAGGCCTTGCAGACGGCCTTGGGAGCACGGCCTTTGCGGTATCGGTATTTCTGGCCATCATCGTGATCTATGACGCCATGAACGTCCGGTTCATCACGGGGAAGCAGTCCCGCATCCTGAACAAGATGAATGAACAGGCCCGGAAGCCGCTGTTTGACAAACCTCTGGAAGAGAATATGGGCCATACGCTGCCGCAGATCATTGCGGGAGCCGTCATCGGAATCGTGGTCGCCATTATTGTATGGAAGATTATTGTATAAGGAGAGAGAACTATGAAGTATCAGATCGCCGTGGCTCAGATCGACACACAGTCGAATCTGGATGCAAACCTGGATAAGATCCGCGAGATGACAGCGCAGGCGGGTGCTGCCAAAGCGCGACTCATTGCATTTCCGGAGAATGCGGAATACATCGGCCCCAATCTGGCGGAACATGCTCATCCGCTGGTGGGAGAGGTATCTCAGTTCTTCCAGGATATCGCCGTAAAACATAATATATATGTGCAGTGTGGCAGCATTACAGAGATAAACGATTATGGCCTTCCATATAACAGCAGCCTGCTGTTTTCCAACTGGGGCAGGCTGATCGCGAAGTATCATAAGATCCATATGTTCGATCTGGACAGCGGTGAGATGCGTGTACAGGAGTCCAGGCGGAATGAGGCCGGCGATGAGATCGTCCTCTGTCAGACCCGGATCGCCAGGATGGGCATGACGATCTGCTACGACCTCCGGTTCCCGGAATTATTCCGCATCCTTGCCCAGGAGGGCGCCCAGGTGGTCTTTGTGCCCTCTAATTTCACCTATGACACGGGAAAAGCCCACTGGGAGACTTTGCTCCGGGCCAGGGCCATCGAGAACTCCTGCTACATCGTAGCAGCCAACCAGTGCGGACAAAAGCCGAAGTACCGCGCCTATGGCCATTCCATGGTCATCGACCCCTGGGGCGAGGTGATCGCCGAGGCGGGAGAGGGAGAGGAACTCCTCTTGGCGGAGATCGACACAGAGAAAATAGAAGAAGTACGCAGCAAACTGCCGTCCTTCGCCAACCGCAGGACGGACGTGTACGATCTGAGCGCAGCCGAGATCCATGTGTATGAGGAATAGGGAGGAAAAGAATTGGACAAAGATTTGGAGAAGCAGCAGCTGGACCGGAGCCAGGTAATCGTCCGGACCAGCATCATCGGAATTATAGCAAACGTATTTCTGGCTGCATTCAAGGCGGCAGTGGGCATCCTGTCCAACTCCATCGCCGTGGTTCTGGATGCCGTAAACAACCTGAGCGATGCTTTGTCCTCGGTGATCACCATCATCGGGACCAAGCTGGCCAACCGCAGGCCGGACAAGAAGCACCCCCTGGGCTACGGGCGGATCGAGTATCTCAGCGCCCTGATCGTGGCGGCCATCGTGCTCTACGCCGGCCTCACGTCCCTGGTGGAATCGGTGAAGAAGATCATCGACCCGGCGACCCCGGACTATTCCACGGTCTCCCTGATCATCATTGCCTCAGCGGTGGTGGTGAAGCTGATCCTGGGACGCTATGTCAAGAGTGTCGGCCAGAAGGTGAACTCCGGTTCCCTGGTGGCCTCGGGCTCTGACGCCCTCTTCGACGCCATCATTTCCCTGTCGGTGCTGATCTCCGCTCTGATCTACATCTATGCCCACATCAGCCTGGAGGCCTATGTAGGCGTGGTTATTTCCCTGGTCATCGTAAAGGCCGGTATCGACATGATGCGGGAGACCATCGATGATATCCTGGGGCACCGCGTAGAAGCAGAGATCACCCAGGAGATCAAAGCCGAGATCTGCAAGGATCCGGATGTAGGCGGCGCCTATGACCTGATCCTCCATAACTACGGCCCGGACCGTTATCTGGGATCTGTTCACGTGGAAGTGGCGGACACCATGACCGCCGATGAGATCGACACCATGACCCGCCGCATCGAGCAGCGGATCTACGAGAAATTCGGCATCGCCCTCACCGGAATCGGCATCTACGCCGTCAACACCAAAGATCCGGAAGTGGGAGCCATGTACCAGAAGATCCAGAAAATCGTCCACGGCCATGACGGCGTGCTGCAGGTCCACGGATTCTATGTAGACAGAGAGAAGAAGTTCCTGAACTTCGACCTGATCATCGATTACGATAAGAAAGACCGCGACGACATGTTCGAACACATCGAGCAGGATGTAAGAGAAGCCTACCCCGATTACACCATCCAGATCACACGGGATATTGATATATAAGTTGTCTGGTGGGCGGCATGGTGGCTGGCGGCTGGCATGGTCTGGCTGGCTGCAGCCGACTGGCTGAGCTACGACAGGTAATTCGTTACCATTCCTCTCTCAAGAGGGCACTGGTTACAAATACCGCCTTCCGGCGGGGTGGTGGTAACAACTGTATTTAGAAAAAAGAGAGTTGGACAAAGGATATATGACAACAGAAGAATTCAAGAATAGAATCGAAGCTATTTTTCAGAGGAATGCACAGCAGCCGGATCGGCTGAACGCACAGCTGGGCCTGACCCTGGAGGAAGGCGGTATGGATCCGCAGCCCTGGGCGGTATTTGGCTATATGATGAAGGAAGAACATCTGAATCCTTATGATGGCCTCCACGGGGGTATCGTCGCCAGCTTGATCGACACCTGCTCCGGGATCGGCGCGGTGGGCCTTTGCAACAAGTATGTCACCACCACAGACCTTTCCGTGAGCTATCTGCGGGCCCTAACCGGCGATCGCTTCTGTGTTCGTGTGGATTTCACCCATGTTGGCGGGCGCATGATCAGCGCCATGTGCAAAGTCATCAACC
>CAMOGZ010000165.1 GCA_946614405.1 uncultured Eubacterium sp.
GGGAGGCCATTGATCGTCAGTCTTACCATTGAATTTTCCTCCCTCCTCTGAATGATCCGAAGCCGAAGTGGTCACAACGCAGGCAGCGTCCGCACTCCTGCTCCACCTCCTGCTTGCTCATGCCGATGCTGACCAGGTCGAAGTTGCCCTCGATCTCGTCATGGAATTCCATAGCAAGGGTAACTCTTCCGCAAGGCGGATTGTTGGTCATCTGCGGATCTGGCACTTCCACACCAGAGTGGACCTTATGGTCAAATCCCAGGAAGTAATCGATGTTGTTGGCTGCGACCTTTCCGGCTGCGACGGCACGGATAACGGTGGCTGGTCCGGAGACTGCATCACCGCCGGCAAACAGGTTGCCGCTTCCCGGAACGAAGCTGGAGCTCTCCGCCTCGATCACGCCGTTCTTCAGTTTCAGGCCGCTTCCTTCGAAGCTCTGATAATGGATGGACTGTCCGATCGCAATGACGATGTAGTCACAGGGGATCCGGACTGCTTCCTGATCCGCCTTGCGGACGGAAGTTCTTCCGTTAGTCCCGATGAGGCTGATGAGCTGAGGCTGTACCCACAGTGCTGTGGCATTGCCCTTGTCATCCAGCTCGATCTTCTCCGGTGCCATCAGTGTACGGAAGCGTACGCCTTCTGCCATAGCCTCTTCCACTTCCTCCGGAAGTGCAGTCATATCTTCCACACGACGGCGGTAGATACAGGAGACCTTCTTGGCACCCAGACGCAGGCTGGTACGGGTGGCGTCCATGGCGACGTTTCCGCCTCCGATGACGCAGACCTGCTTGTCCTTCAGATCTGGTCCGTTTCCTTCGCCGACACTGCGCAGCATCTCAACTGCACTGACGACGTTCGGTGCGTCCTCGCCTTCCATGCCCAGTTTCTTATCATCATGGGCACCGATGGACATATAGACTGCATCGTACTTTTCTTTCAGATCATCGATGGTGATATCTTCTCCTACGTTCACGCCCAGTTCGACATTGACGCCGGTATCCAGTATGTACTGAATATCCTGATCCAGCACCTCATTGGGCAGACGGTAGTCAGGAATGCCGTAACGGAGCATTCCACCCAGTTTGTTTCTCTGTTCATATACGGTAACTTCATGGCCCATGACCGTCAGGAAATAGGCTGCTGTCAGACCTCCCGGACCTCCGCCGATGATGGCGACGGTCTTTCCCGTAGCCTCTTCACACTGGGGTACCGGAATGTCTCCGGCATGGTCCACTGCATAGCGCTTGATACCGCAGATGTTGACGGCATCATCCACCATGGTGCGGCGGCAACGTTTCTCACAAGGATGCTCGCATACATAACCGCAGACTGCAGGGAATGGGTTGTCCTTGCGGATCAGGCGGACGGCGTCCTTATACCGACCGGCCTTGACCAGGGCAATGTAGCCCGGTACGTCGACATGGGCGGGGCATACAGCCGTACAAGGGATGGCCTGCTCGATTCCGTACAGGCAGCGTCCTCTGTGGATGTGCTCCTCCATGTCCTTCCGGAAGCCTTCTACACCTTCCAGGACCATGTTTGCCGCTTCATATCCGATGGCGCAGTCAGCGGTTTCCCGGATGATGGCAGCGGTCTTCTCAATAAGATCGATCAGCTCAGGGGTTCCTGTGCCGTTACGGATGTCCTCCAGCATCTCCCCGAGGTGCCACAGTCCGATACGGCAGGGGGAGCATTTTCCGCAGGACTGTGCATGACAGATCCTCAGATAGTTCAAAAGCATATCCACGGGACAAAGGCCAATCGGGCTTGCGTTGATACGCTTTTTAAACTTCCGACCGATCTCCGCCAGAACTTCTTGGCCGTGTTCCGGCGTCTCGATAACTAGTCTTTTCATCTGTTTAACTCCTTATTCGCTCATAACAATAGCATGCCATATTTTGTTCATTATATCGTATATGTATCTTTATTACAAGAAAAGAATGAATATTGTCAATATTGTCAAAAATCAGCAGTAATCACTGCCATAAAGAAAAATAATTATACCCCGTCTCCGCATCTGTGTTAAAATGAATGTATAATAGATAATTACGATGAACAAGGAGGGTCATTATGAGCGTATATGATTGGGGAACTTTTGGTTTCCACATTCCTGAGATCATGGTTCCCCGTGAAGGAACTGATTACAGTAAATGGGCTGTCGTAGCCTGCGACCAGTACACATCCGAGCCGGAGTACTGGGATGATGTAGAGAAGATCGTCGGAGATGCTCCGTCTACACTGCGGCTGATGCTGCCGGAGATCTATCTGGAGAAGGAAGGCGAAGCAGAGAAGATCGCCGCCATCAGAAAGACCATGGATCAGTACATGGCTGACGGCACCCTGCAGAAGCTGCCGAAGGGCTGCATGCTGGTAAAGCGTACTGCAGAAGGCAGAACCCGTATCGGTCTTGTGATCGCCACCGATCTGGAATGCTATGACTTCAACAAGGGATCCAATTCCCTGACAAGAGCTACCGAAGGCACTGTTGTAGAGCGTATCCCGCCTCGTCTCCGCATCCGTGAAGGCGCACCCATCGAGATGCCCCACATCCTGATCCTCATCGACGATCCTGAGAAGAGCGTCATCGAGCCTCTGGTAAACGCACCCCAGAAGCAGATCTACGATACCGACCTGATGAAGGACGGCGGACACATCACCGGTTCCTTCATTGAGGAAAAGGATCTGGACGGCATGAAGGAAGCCCTGTCTGCTTTGTACGATAAGGCGGTAGAGAAATACGGCGACGGCAAGGTCATCTTCCAGGCCATGGGCGACGGCAACCACTCTCTGGCAACTGCCAAGACCAACTGGGAAAACCTGAAGAAGACCCTGTCCCCTGAGGAAAGAGAGAACCACCCCGCACGCTATGCACTGTGCGAGATCGAGAATATTCATGACGACGGCATCGTATTCGAGCCGATCCACCGTGTTCTGTTCGCCAAGGACGGCAAGACCGGATTCGACATCGTAAACGAGACCATCGAGCTTTTGAAAGAGCAGAACGGAAATGCCTACATGGCAGAGGAAGGTGCTGCAGCACCGGAAGGCGCATTCGCCATCCCATGCCTGTGCGGAGGCAAGAGATGCACCGTCATCGTGGAAGGCCCCACCAGCAAGCTGGAGGTAGGCTGCCTGCAGAACGCACTGGACGTCATCGTGAAAGAGCGCAAGGATGCTGACATCGACTACATCCACGGCACCAAGGCACTGGAGACCCTGTCCGACAAGGACGGCAACTGCGGATTCTTCCTGCCGGCTATGGACAAGTCCCTGCTGTTCCCTGCAGTGGCTGCAGACGGCGCACTGCCAAGAAAGACCTTCTCCATGGGCGAAGCCAACGAGAAGAGATACTACATCGAGAGCAGATTCATCGGCTAAGATCCTGATTAACAGAAGACTGCTGCATAAGACTGTTATGAGTCATGCAGCAGTCTTTTTCTGTGGTTTGGGAACTGCCCCATCGCCGGTCCTCAGTGACAACCTTCTGTCATTTGCATTTTGTTTTCGATTCTGGAGATGAACCTTCTGAAATGAAAATGAATTGATATTTTCAGGAGGTTTTCCACCCTTATACCGTTCTTTCTTATACTCTGAGTATACTTTTGAAGTAAAATAAGCAGTATAAACGCTGATATTCTTCTGTATTTTGCAATTCATTTAAAAAAACGGAGGTGAACCTCCCGTTTTGCAAATGAATCCAGAATT
>CAMOGZ010000166.1 GCA_946614405.1 uncultured Eubacterium sp.
GGATGTGATCCGGTACATGCAGGAGACGGCGAACCATCAGATGAGAGATCGGAAACCTTCCTATTATGATTTCTTTTATGAGGGGAAGGCGTTCATCGTCACCAGGATGTCCGTTCAGATCTATAAGCAGCTGGAGCAGTATGACAAGATTGATGTGAACACCTGGCGCTGCGAGGCCAAGGCCGCCACGTTCCCCCGCTGCTATGAGATCCTGCGGGACGGCGAGCTCATCGCGGAGTCCTACAGCGAGTGGGCGGTGCCCAACCGCATCACCGGCAAACTGAGCCGCAAGGAAGAAATCGACATCTCCAGCTATGAGATGGACGAGGTCCGGGATCTGGATCTGCCCAAGCGGTTCCGTTTCCCCAAAGATACTCCCTTTGAGAAGGTGGGGGTGCACCATGTGACCTACAGTGACTGCGACATGAACCGCCACATGAATAACGCCAACTACAGCGACATTCTCTGGGACCTGATCCCGGAGGTCTGGAATAAGGAAGTCACATCCATGAACATCCGCTTCATGAAGGAAGCCGCCTACGGCTCCGACATCGAGATCTGGATGGCCAAGATGGATCCCGCCTTCGGCAATGACCCGGTGGCAGAGGAGATGTACGGGTTCATCACCAAGGTGGACGGCAAGACCAACGTGGAGTACCTGATGGGACTGAGAAAGACCGAGAAACATCAATGAATTACACCTATATGCTCCGGTGCCGGGACGGAAGTCTTTACACCGGATGGACCAATGACCTGGGAAAGCGCATCCGCACCCACAACGAGGGGAAGGGCGGCAAGTACACCAGAAGCCGCCGGCCGGTGGAACTAGCCTACTATGAGACCTTCGAGACCAAGGAAGAGGCCATGAGCCGGGAGGCCTGCATCAAGAGGCTTTCCAAGGCCCGCAAGGAGGCACTGGTGAGTGCATGGGCAGGCCCGGATCCGGGGGAGTGGGAAGGAACCCCCACTTCGGAGTAATTGTGCCTGCGAGGGATAAATCGACAGGAGGACTACAAGATATGGTAGTCCTCCTGTTTTTTATTTCGTACAAAGCCTTGCCGGGGCAAAAAAGTGGAGGAAAAAACCATGGTTTTGGATAATTTTGTTGAAAAGTGGGGGAAAGTGGTGTAAAATGGTTTTACACCAAAATGATAAAGGGGTAGAAGGAGTTCAGCCAATGTTTATGGGCACGTATTACAATTCCATAGATGCCAAAAACCGGCTGATCGTGCCGTCTAAGCACAGAGATCAACTTGCAGGCAAATGCGTCCTGACTAAGGGGTTAGATACGTGCCTCTACATCTACTCAATGGGGGATTGGGAGAAACAGATGGAGAAGATCGCTGAACTTCCGGAATCGGATCCTAAGATCCGTGCATTCATTCGTCACTTTTGTGCCAACGCTGTCGAGTGTGAGTTTGACAAACAGGGGCGTATCGTCATTCCGCAGGTCCTGAAGGACTATGCACACATCGACAAGGAACTGGTCACGATGGGCGCAATGAAGAAGATCGAGGTTTGGAGTAAAGAGGTCTGGGAAACACCAGACAACGAGGGGAAAATGGACTCCGCAGAATACGCCGAGAGCTTGGAACGCTATAACTTCTAAAGTGAGGACATCATGGAGTTCAAACACGTACCAGTTTTGCTGAATCAGTGCATCGAGGGTCTCGACATCGATCCGGGGGGGATCTATGTCGACGGTACCATAGGTGGTGGGGGCCACTCATGGCACATATGCGAGAGACTGTCAGAACAGGGGACTCTGATCGGGATCGACCGCGACCAGGATGCGCTGCGTGCAGCAGAAGAGAGATTAAAGGGATTTACTTGCAGGAAGTACTTTGTTCAAAGTGACTACGCGGACATCAAGTCCGTGCTTGCAGGGGTAGGATTGGAGAAAATCAATGGGGCGCTCCTGGACATAGGAGTATCGTCCTTCCAGCTGGACAATCCGGAGAGAGGTTTTTCCTACATGCAGGACGCACCTCTGGACATGCGGATGAACCAGACGGAGGGGCTGACCGCCTGGGAAGTGGTCAACACCTATGATCAGAGCGAGCTCAAGCGCATCATCTCCGAGTATGGAGAAGAGCGCTGGGCATCACGGATCGCAAGCTTTATTGTGAACGCCAGGAAAGAGAAGCCGATCGGGGGAACGGCGGAGCTGGTGGAGATCATCAAGGCAGCGATCCCGGCGAAGGCCAGACGGACCGGACCACATCCGGCCAAGAGAACGTTTCAGGCCATTCGCATCGAAGTAAATGATGAGCTGGGGCAGCTCGAACAGGCCATCGACGAATACTTCGATGTTCTGGACCATGGCGGAAGGCTTTGTATCATCACATTCCATTCGCTGGAGGACCGGATCGTCAAGGAGAAGTTCGCCAGGAGAGCCAACCCGTGCACATGCCCTCCGGAGTTTCCGGTCTGTGTATGCGGGAAGAAACCTGATGTTATTAAGATTACGAGAAAGCCAATGATCGCGGATGATCTGGAACTGGAGGAGAACCCACGGTCCCGGAGTGCCAAACTCCGAATCTGCGAGAAAATATAGGGGAAGCAAATGGGAGTAAGAGAGAAGAGGAGAGTCCTGATGGCGATTATGCTGATCGGTTTTATCTGCATTGCCATGGTCGTCATGACTGCTTATGCAGCAGAGCTGCGTTGCGAGAATAATGCACTGATCGCGAAGAACAAGGTGCTTCAGGGGGAAGTGGATACCTTGGGAATCAAGATCAACACAGCCAATAATATCGAACAGATCGAGAAGATCGCCAAGGAGAAGCTTGGGATGATCTATCCCACCAGCGAGAACTGCGTTTACCTCAGCGAGGAAGACGCTCCGAAGCATAACTTCGCGGCTGTGATCAGAAAAGAGGCGTATAATTAATACGTCCCCTTTCTATTTTTTGTGAAATCGAGTATAATTGAATAGTATGTAACCAGACAACTTAATATGTTTTTGGCTGTCTGGTTTTTTCATATTAATCATATAGAGGAGATCATAACAAGATGGCGAGAGTCAACAAGACGAAAGTCAGAATGAAGAATAAAAAGAGAATCATTATCGCATTCGGGATCATCATGCTCCTGATGCTGATCCTGTCCCTTCGTACGGCATGGATCCAAGTGGTTCGCGCGGATGAATACAGTGAGAAGGCGATCAATCAGCAGATGAGCGATATCCCCATCGAGGCTGCGAGAGGGTCCATCTATGACAAACACGGACAGGAGCTGGCCACCAGCGCCATCTGCTATTCCGTATGGATCCGCCCGGAGCAGATCCGGATGAATTATGCCACGGAAGAGAAACTGGATGATCTCAGCCGGAAGCTGGCGGTGGTCCTGGATCAGAAGGCGACAGAGGTCAAGGCGGACTTTAATTCCAAACAGCCTTTGATCCGCATCGCCAAGTACCTGGACAAGAAGACCTGCGACAAGATCCGGGAGATGGACATCAGCGGTCTGGAGATCGCCGAGAATACCAAGCGCTACTACCCGCTGGGCACCTCCGCAGCGAACCTTCTGGGAAGTGTCAGCGATGACAATGAGGGACGTACCGGCATCGAGGCGGAGTTTGACAATTACCTCAGCGGTGTTGCCGGACGCTGGATCAAGGAGACCGACATCAACGGAGACACCCTGTCCTACGGAAGTCAGAAGTATTATCAGGCCAAGGACGGATATAACGT
>CAMOGZ010000167.1 GCA_946614405.1 uncultured Eubacterium sp.
CTCCCAGGCAAACAGTTTTTTTATTTCAACTGTCTACCTAGGAGGTAGCATATCAACTGAAGCGGTCCTTTTTTCTTTATTTGGTCACGAGTTTGCCGATCTGGTCGGCCCAGATGCCCCAGGCTTCGGAGACCAGCTTGCGGCCGGCGTACATGGAGGCCAGGGAGTCGTCCAGTGGCGGTGCGATCTCCACCACGTCGAATCCGATGATGGGAAGCTCGCTGAAGATCTTCTGGATGAAGGTCAGGGCCATGCGGCTGGTGAGTCCGCCGAACTGGGGGGTGCCGGTGCCGGCGGCGTAGGCCGGGTCCAGTCCGTCGATATCGAAGGTGAGGTAGACTTTGTTGTACTTGCTCATCTTGGCGATGCAGTCTTCTGCGATGGCCTCGATCCCCTCGTTATAGCAATCCCAGGAGGTCTTTACCTGGATGTCATTATTCAGATAGAACTCGAACTCATCCGGCTCGATGGAGCGGATCCCCACGAAGTAGAGGTTCTCATAGCCGTGGATGTTCTCCATCTCCAGGGCCCGCTGCTGGGTGCAGCCGTGGGACAGGAGATCTCCCTCCAGCTCGTAGCAGATGTCCATATGAGCATCGATGTGGATGATGCCGAACTCCTCGTCCAGAGCGTTATTGATGCCGCGCTCCACGGGGATGGTGGTGGAATGGTCGCCGCCGATCATGGTGAACTTCTTCCCCTGGCGGACCAGAGACTCGACATATGCTTCGACCTCCGCGAAGACCTCGTCACGGTCCCCCTCGAAGTTTCCGGCATCCAGCACCGTGAAGTCTTTGTAGTAGGCAAGACGCTCGGTGCATGGGGTGGCGTGGTCGGTGTTTCCTCTCAGCAGGTCCGGAGCCTCTGCTGCGCCGCCGCGGTAGCTGACGCCCCCGTCAAAGGGGATGCCGAAGATCACTGCATCCACATCGGCTTCCGATGCTTCCGGCTTGTTCAGACCGAACCAGGTCATGGGATTCAGAGCGTTTTCATTCTTTTTGTTCATGGATAAACCTCCTGTCACTGAAGTGTTGTTTTCTCTCTTTACCCATAGTATAATGGACGCAGAAATAAAAGTAAAACGGGGATTGCTTTCTATTTTTGAAAGTAAACTTATCATGGAGGGAATATGCTGGAGAAGGTCAATGCAGAGGTTTTTCTGGCGGTGGCGGAGCTGGGAAGCTACCGCAAAGCAGCCGATAGTCTGGGCTACACCCAGGCGGGGATCAGCTATATTATCAACGCCATGGAAGAGGAGATGGGGCTGAAGCTCTTCGTCAGAGAGCACGGCGGCGTGAGCCTGTCCGCCAACGGGGAGGAGATCCTGCCCTGGGTCCGGCAGTGCGCCAACAGTCACAGACTTCTGGCTCAGCGGGTGGGCGAACTGACCAAGCTGGCCTCCGGAACTGTGCGGGTCATGAGCTTCAGCAGCGTCCTGGTCTACTGGATCCCGGGGATCATCGAGCGGTTCCATCGGGATCATCCCGGGGTGAAGATCGAGCTCATCTCCTGCGAGCGATTCGAGGAGATGGAGGAAGCGGTGTTCCGTCGGGAGGCGGACTGCGGGTTCTTCCTTCATCCTGTCACAAAGCCCATCGACCTGATCCCATTGTCAGACGAACCGATGATGGTGGCCATGTCTCCGGATCATCCGCTGGCCCGGCGGAAGAAGTTTCCGGTGTCGGAGCTGGGCAAGCATCCCTATATCGGGCCGCCCATTGAACATGACCCGGGGGTGAGGGCTTTGTTCGAGGAGCACGGGATCGAGCCTCTCGTGGGATTTACCACGGAAAATGATTATGCAGCCCTGGCTTTGGCCAGCCGGAACCTGGGCTACTGCATCTACCCCAGACTCATGCTGCAGGAGTGCCATTTCCCCCTGAAGTATATGGAATTGGACAAGCCCCTGGTATGGCATTTCGGCATCGGGACCAGGTCCCTGGAGACCTGCTCCGCCGCGGCCAGAGCATTTATACAGTATTCCGAGGACTGGGTGAAAAACCATTGAGAATAAGCGAAAGTTCGAGTAAAATAGAGGAAGAACCGATGAAGAAAGGAATGAAACGAATGAAGATCGTAGTATTAGATGGATATACAGTCAACCCGGGGGACCTGAGTTTCGACTGTCTGAAGGAATTCGGCGACGTCACGGTGTATGACCGCACCAGCAACACGCCTTCGCCCCTGGTGGCAGAGCGCATCGGGGATGCGGAGATCGTGGTGATCAATAAGACTCCGGTGACGGCGGAGGACATCGACAAGTGTCCGAATATCAAAGTCATCGCGACTTTGTCCACGGGTTTCAACACTGTGGATTACGAGCACGCAGCCAAGCGTGGGATCCCCGTGGTGAACGTGCCCAGCTACGGCACCCAGATCGTGGGACAGTACGCGGTGGCACTGCTGATGGAGATCTGCTCCCACATCGGGTATCATGACCAGACCGTGCGGCAGGGCCGCTGGGAGGAGTGCGAAGATTTCTGCTACTGGGATTTCCCCATGCTGGAGCTTGCCGGAAAGACCGCCGGCATCATCGGACTGGGCCGCATCGGACGCGCCACGGCGAAGATCCTGAATGCCCTGGAGATGAAGGTGCTGGCCTACGACAATTACCCTTGCGACGAGGGACGGGCCCTGGCAGAGTACGTGGAGATGGACCGGCTTCTGGCGGAATCTGATGTGATTTTCCTCCATTGTCCTCAGACGCCGGAGAGTACCGGAATGATCAACCGGGAGACCATCAGCAAGATGAAGGACGGTGTGATCCTCATCAACAACAGCCGCGGTCCTCTGGTAGTAGAAGAAGATCTGGCGGAGGCACTGAACAGCGGCAAGGTCTACGCTGCGGGCCTGGACGTGGCGGGCTCAGAGCCCCTGCGGAAGGGCAATCCACTTCTGTCTGCCAAGAACTGCTTCATCACCCCCCATATTTCCTGGGTGTCGAAGGAAGCACGGCAGAGGATCCTGGATACCACCACGGAGAATCTCAGAGCCTTCGTGGAAGGCCATCCCATCAACGTGGTGAACGGAGTAAAATAGAACGCAGACAAAGAAAACGGAGCAGGTGCGAGACTTGCTCCGCTTTTTTTATTTTTCGTTGGCCTTGGCGTCCTCCTTCTTCGCATACATGCCGATTTCCTCCAGGTATCCGGCGGTGATGATACCCGAAGGCAGCGCCACGATGACGATGCCGAAGATGGAGGAAATGATGGTCACCACTCGTCCTACTGTAGTGACCGGGGCGATGTCGCCGTAGCCCACCGTAGTGAGGGAGACGGTAGCCCAGTAGATGGCCTCGCCAAAGGACTTGAAACTCTCCGGCTCCACGTTGAAGACGATGAGTGCGGAGATCATGATATACCCCATCAATAAACAAAGTACAGCTGTAAGAGGTTCCTGCTGCCGCCGCATCACGCTAGTCAGAGTGTGGAGGCTCTTGGAGTAGCGCAGGAGCTTGAAGGTCCGGAGCACGCGCATGGCACGAAGCAGACGTAAGACACGAACTGCCTTAAAGGTATAACTCATGGGTCCGATCACCGTAGGCAGGATGGAGAGCAGGTCAAGAATGGCCATGAATGTGAAAGGGTAGAGCACATAGGAGGCTCTGCCTTTCTTTACCTTCAGCGGGGAGGTCCACCAGCGCAGGCCATAGTCGATGATGAAGATCACTGCGGTG
>CAMOGZ010000168.1 GCA_946614405.1 uncultured Eubacterium sp.
CATCGGAAGCCGCATGGGGAATGTGGACAAACCGAAGCAGTTCCTTCATATCGGAGACAAGCCGATCATCGTTCATACTGTTGAGAAGTTTTGCATCAACAGCAAGCTGGAGAAGGTGATCGTACTGACGCCGGAGCAGTGGATCAATTATACAAAGGACCTGTTTGCCAAATATCTTCCGGAGGGAGATAAGGTCGTGGTCATTCAGGGCGGCGCCATGAGAAATGAGACCATCATGAACGGCATCCGCTACATCGAGGAGAATTACGGACTGGACGAGGATACTGTGATCGTGACCCACGATGCAGTGCGGCCTTTCGTTACCCAGCGGATCATCGACGAGAACATCCGGCTGGCCTGTGAGGGCACGGCGACGGATACAGTGGTTCCGGCCACAGACACCATCGTGGAGACTCAGGACGGAGAGACCATCGCAAGCGTTCCGGACCGGGCCAACCTGTACATGGGACAGACCCCGCAGAGCTTCAAGGCCCAGACCTTCAAGGAGCTGTATCTCAGCCTGACAGAGGAAGAGAAGCAGATCCTCACCGACGCCTGCAAGGTGTTCGTGATGAAGGGCCAGAAGGTCACGCTGGTACCGGGAGAGACTTTCAATATCAAGGTCACTTACCCTTATGATCTGCAGCTTGCGGAGACATTATTAGGAGGGAACAAGTAGTGTTAAATACCGTATACAGACTGGTTTCGCCAAGGCAGTTTGAGGCGGAGTTCACGGACATCGACGTGAAGGGGGAGGACATCATCGTCCGGCCCACCCATCTGTCCATCTGCAATGCGGACCAGCGCTATTACCAGGGAAAGAGAGATCCCAAGGTCCTGAAGAAGAAGCTGCCCATGGCTCTGATCCACGAGGGGATCGGAGACGTTGTGTATGATCCCAAGGGGGAGTATGAGCCGGGAACGCCGGTGGTCATGGTACCGAATACCCCGGTGGAGAAGGACGACATCATCGCGGAGAACTATCTGCGGTCCAGCAAGTTCCGGGCATCGGGCTTCGACGGGTTCATGCAGGATCTGGTGGCCGTGGGACGGGACCGTCTGGTCCGGCTGCCCCAGGACATCAATAAAGAAGTAGCAGCCTTCACGGAGTTTGTTTCCGTGGGATATCATACTATCAACCGGTTCGACGCCAAGAGCCACAGCCGCAGAAACCGCGTGGGATTCTGGGGCGACGGGAACCTGGCCTTTGTGACGTCACTGATGTTCAAGAAGCGCTTCCCGGAGACGGAGGTGTACATCTTCGGCATCGACCGCCGCAAGATGAATGAGTTCATCTTCGCAGACGGGACCTTCGACGTGACGGAGATCCCGGAGGACTTCCGGGTGGACCACGCCTTTGAGTGCATCGGCGGACCGGCCTCCGGAACGGGGATCAATCAGATCATCGATTATATCCATCCCGAGGGCACCATCGCCATCATGGGCGTGTCCGAGGAGCCGGTGCCCATCAACACCAGAATGGTGCTGGAGAAGGGGCTGACCATATTCGGCTCCAGCCGCAGCGGGGTGAAGGATTTCCAGGACGTCATCGAGTTCTATGAGGCCCATCCTGAGGTGGTGGAATACATGGAGAACATCATCGACCAGACCATCCCGGTGTCCACCATCGCTGATATGACCAAGGCCTTCGAGGCGGACATCCGTAAGGCCGGCGGCAAGACCGTCATGATCTGGCAGAAGTAAGATACAGGAGGAAACACGTGGGGATCAAAGGAGTACTGAACAACCTGAAGACACTGGGTGTGTCAGGGACCTACGAGAAATACAAGACGGGAGCCGAGGCCAAGGAGCTCTACCAGAAGCTGACGGATCTCTACATGAAGAGGCCTTTCGAGGGGCTTTCTGAGGAAGAGTTCCGCTCCTGCATGGATGAGATCTATGCCCAGGAGATGCGGCTGAAGGAGCTGCGCCCATCCCTTTTTTCAGAGTATAAGAAGAAGTGCAAGGCTCACTATCTGAAGGAGCTTGCTCCGGCGCTTTATGCTGAGGTGAGCAAGGTCCCCGTCCGGGACAAAGTCGTATTCGTGGAGAAGGACATCGTCATCACCGCTCCCAATGCATACATTTCCAAGGTTCTGGAGGAGCAGGGGAAATATGAGGTCGTGATGATGGCCCTGAGCATGCGGACGGGATCGCGTATCGAATATTTCGAAAGACACCGGAATTTCATCCGGGAGATCGCCGATGCCAAGGCGGTGTTCATCACATCGGCCAATGAGTTTATGAGCACCTTCGACCTGCGGCCGGAGACCAAGCTGATCCAGCTCTGGCACGGCCTGGGGATCTTCAAGAAGATCGGCTACAGCACCCTGGACAGTAAGGAGTTCGGACGGACGCTGGAGCAGATGAAGGAATACGACAATTACCGGAATTATTCCTATGTGACCATTCCGTCCATGGAGCAGGCATGGATCTTTGAAGAGGCCATGCACATTCCGGTGGATTCCGGGATCCTGGTACCGGTGGGAGTTTCCCGTACGGACCAGTTCTACGATCCGGAGTTTTCCAGAGAAGTATATGACGAGCTGATCCGGATGTTCCCCCAGATCAAGGGGAAGAAGATCATCCTGTACGCGCCCACTTACCGTGGCCGCATCAGTGAGGCCTATGCCCCCAATGAGATGGATCTGCACATGATGGCGGAGGCGCTGTCCGATGAGTATGTTCTGCTCATCAAGCACCACGGTCTTTGCAAGTCCTTCCCGGAGGTGCCGGCGGATCTGGAGAACAAGTTCGTCTTCGACCTGAACCGGAACCCCATCGGCGTCATCGAGCGCCTTCTGGGCATCGCGGACATCTGCATCACCGACTATTCTTCCATTGCCTTTGAGTATGCGCTGCTGGAGCGCCCGCTCATCTTCTATGCATACGATCTGGAAGAGTATATGGACAAGCGTGGCATGTACTATGACTATGAGGACATCACCCCGGGTCCGGTGTGCAAGACCACGAAGGAAATGGTGGACTACATCCTGAGTCTTGCGGATGGATTCGACAAGTCTGAGGTCGCCGCCTTCAAGGAGAAATACGTGGGAGCCTGCGACGGGCACAGTACGGAACGCACCATCGCGCTCATTGAATCATAAGGAGGATCAGTATGAAACGCGTCATCACTTACGGAACGTTCGACCTGTTCCATTACGGACATGTGAATATCCTGCGCCGGGCCAAGGAGTACGGCGATTATCTGATCGTGGCCATTTCCACGGATGAGTTCAACTGGAACGAGAAGCACAAGAAGTGCTATTTCACCTATGAGCAGAGAAAGCAGCTGGTGGAATCGGTGCGGTATGTGGATCTGGTCATCCCGGAGGAAAACTGGGATCAGAAGATCACGGACGTGCAGGAGTATCATGTGGATACCTTCGTCATGGGAGATGACTGGGAAGGAAAGTTCGATTTCCTGAAGGACTACTGCGAGGTGGTGTACCTGCCCCGTACGCCGGAGATCTCCACCACACAGATCAAACAGGAACTGAAGAAATAGAATGCAGCGGGCTGCCCGGGTGGCGGCCCGTATTCTGTTGGATGCAAAAAGAGCTATCTTCAAATAGAGGCAGCCCCCTCTGCATGCCGTGCAAACGGTGCTGCTACGTCCTCGTCGCAGGCATGTCAGTACACTCGGCTCAGATAGAATAGAGT
>CAMOGZ010000169.1 GCA_946614405.1 uncultured Eubacterium sp.
GGGGGCGCTCCTGGACGATGCATACGCGGAGCGCTTCAAGAATAATGTGCAGAAATACATGCGCTGCGGATATGTCCCGGGGGATAATCTGCTTTTTACTTCGGACAATTCGGCTCATCAGACGAATTCCCTCGCGATTTGCCAGATGATTGAGCTGATCAAAATAAAGGTCCGGGATGGATAGACCATCGCCGGACCTTTGCTGTACCTTATTCCTGTGGCCAGTAGAGGCAGTATGCCTCGTAGTTTTCGCCCATGTAAACCCAGACGCTGTCTCCCATGTCGATTTTCTCATCGAATACCATGTTGGGGACCATCAGCTTCAGGGATGTACGCTTGATGCCTTTCAGATTCTTGCCTTCCGGTGTGGGGTTGGCGCGGAATGCATCCAGCTCTTCGCGAAGGTTGTGGATACCGGTCTCTTTGCCGAAGTTTCCGGCGAATTCCTCTACCGGTGCGTAGACGACGTGATCCGGGTTTTTGAACCAATTGACATTCATAATTTGCCTCCATTCCGCCGGGATGCGGCCGTTCCAAAGGATGAGCCCGCCCGGCTGTTCTTTGTTAATGAAAAAGGACTGTGGATTTCCACAGCCCGTATTCGCTGATGTATGCCATCCACAGTTCACCGCTGTGATGCTTGCTTGCCGGCCATGCAGGTCTCCTGGCTCACGGATCGTCGCCGCCGCTTCCCTTCCCGGCTCGCAGCCAGTGGGTGACTGATGTCATAAGCGGAGGCTCCCCGATTACAGTGGCGGGACCGCGCAGGATTCCAACCTGCTTCCCTCTTAACTCCCGGATATGCGGGAGAACATGACGCGTGTTCGATTGTTCATTGGGTCTGTCGCTCTGACGGGCAGGTTTCTGCCGGCCACGTTCAGAGGGCAGGTGCCGGTGGCACCGGCCGGGTCTTGCTTACTCTGCATCGCTCCGTTTGGCCAGTTCGATGATGTCCCCGTAGCGTTCCATGATCTTCGGATAGTTCTCATGGACATGGGGGAACATGCATCCGGTGCAGTCCTTGAACCCGTTCTCGTTGTACTTGAAATTCCCGCCGCACCGGTCGCCCAGGGCATACAGGGGGCAGTAGCAGAACAGGCAGTTGAACTTCTCCGGTTTGCTGGTCTGATGGCAGGGGAAGTATTCGCACTCCTTATGCTGGAAGAAGGTAAAGTTCTTTTCCAGTAATTCTTTTATTTCTTGTTCGGTCATACTAATTCCTCCTCCATTCCAATATACACACTTTTTTCCAGTTCGTCAATATCTGCCCGACCTTTATACCTTCTTGCGTTAACAATTAGAATATTGTAAAATGTGGATAAGTATCATTAGAAAGGAAAATGGCATGTTCAAGGAAGGCATCGGGGAAAGCTCCGAGTTCAGTGGCTTTCATCCCTGGGTCAACTTAATATATTACGTACTGGCCATCGGTATCACCATGTTCTCGCTTTCGCCCTGGTTTCTGATCGCCACTTTTGTGCTGTCCTGGACCTACTCTCTTCTCCTTCGGGGAAAGAGTGTGGTGAAGCTGAATCTGATCTTCACCTTCTGGACACTGGTACTCATGGCCCTGATCAACGTGCTGTTCGTCCATAACGGCAAGACGGTGTTCTTCTATGTCCGGGGCAACGGCATCACCCTGGAGGCATTGATCTACGGCGTGTCCGCGGCGGTAATGCTGATCTCGGTGATCATCTGGTTCACCAGCTTCAACGTGATCATGAGCTCCGACAAGCTCATCTTCATCTTCGGCAAAGCCGCACCGGTACTGGGACTGACTCTCTCCATGATCTTTCGCTACGTGCCCCTTCTGAAGAACCGGTTCTCAGAGATCCGCATGGGGCAGGCCTGCCTGGGGCGGGGCAGCGAGCAGGGGTATATGGCCAAGCTTCGCCAGTTCGGCAAAGAGGTCTCCATCCTGATCTCCTGGTCCCTGGAGTCCTCCATCGAGAGCGCGGATTCCATGGAAGCAAGGGGCTACGGCCTGCGTGGCCGCACCAGCTTCCATTTATATAAGATCACCCGGCGCGACGCAGTGCTTTTGATCCTGATGCTGGCCCTTGGCGCCATCGTGGTGACCGGCACGATCCTGGGCAAGACCAGCGTGTGGTTTTACCCGGTCTACGTGGTACATGAATTCGACCTGATGACGGGAGTGACCCTGGCAGCCTATGTGCTGCTTTTGAGTCTTCCCATCCTCATCGACATATATGGGGAGGTAAAATGGAAACGATCCAGTTTAGCAATGTAAATTTCGCATATCCTATGGCGGACCGGAAAGCTCTGGACAACGTCAGCCTTACCGTGAACAAATCCGAGTTCATCGTCATCTGCGGCAAGTCCGGCTGCGGCAAGACCACTCTGCTGAAACACATGAAGAAGAACCTCATCCCCTACGGGAGATTCGAGGGCAGCGTCACCTATGAAGGGGACGAGATCAGCGAACTGGACGATCGGCGAAACGCCGCCGAGATCGGCTTTGTGCAGCAGAACCCGGACAACCAGATCGTCACGGACAAAGTATGGCACGAGCTTGCCTTCGGCCTGGAGAGCCTGGGCCTGTCCAACCGCGCCATCAAGAGCCGCGTGGCAGAGATGGCCAGTTATTTCGACATCCAGTCCTGGTTCCGCAAAGACGTGAGCCAGCTCTCCGGCGGGCAGAAACAGCTTTTGAACCTGGCCAGCATCATGGCCATGCAGCCGAAGCTCCTGGTCCTGGACGAGCCCACGTCCCAGCTTGACCCCATCGCAGCCTCGGAGTTCCTCCGGACCATATACAAAATCAACCGGGATCTGGGGACCACCATCATCCTGTCGGAGCACCGGCTGGAGGAGGCTTTTACCATGGCGGACCGCGTGTGCGTCATGGACCAGGGCAGAGTCATCGCCTACGACAACCCCAGAACCATCGGCAAAGTCCTGGCGGGAGCAGGCCCGGAGGACCGGCATCCCATGTTCTACGGACTGCCTTCCATCACCAAGATCTTTCAGGCCGCGGGCGGGGAGGGCACCAGCCCCCTGACCATCCGCGAGGGACGCCTGTGGATCGACACCCGGATGAAGTACGCGGGCGTGCAGCCGGCCCCCAGGGAAGCCATCTGGCAGAACGCATCCCGGGGCGGCGAAGTAAAAGAGAAAGTCAAGAACCCGGCGATCCACATCGAGAACGCCTGGTTCCGTTACGATAAGAATTCCGGAGACATTCTCCGGGGCCTGAGCCTGGACGTGCCGAAGGGGACTCTCTTCTGCATCCTGGGCGGAAACGGCGTGGGCAAGAGCACCACGCTGAAGGCCATCAATGGCATCGTGAAGCTGCAGCGGGGCAAGATCCGCACCGACGGAAAGCTGGCCATGCTGCCCCAGAACCCCCAGGCTCTCTTCACCGAGATCAGCGTGGAGGACGAGCTCATGGAGGCGCTGCACTTCGACAAGAGATCCGACGAGGAGAAGGTCCACGATGTAGTGGAGATGCTGAAGCTCATGGAGATCAGCCATCTCCGCAAGTCCCACCCTTATGATCTTTCCGGCGGCGAGCAGCAGCGCGTGGCCCTTGGCAAAGTCCTGCTCCTGGACCCTGATGTGATTCTTCTGGATGAGGCCACCAAAGG
>CAMOGZ010000170.1 GCA_946614405.1 uncultured Eubacterium sp.
ATAAGAGGAGAACGATGAATAAGAGAATAAACAGGCTGATCGCTGCCGGAGCGGGTGCTTCCGGTGCCGGGGCTGCCTGAGGAGCCGGGTTCACCGGTGCTGCCGGTGCCTGCTGCTGCGGATAGATCGGCGCGTCAGCCTGCTGTCCGCCCACCTGCTGCGGGTTCTGGCCCATAGCATACATGTTGGCGGTATTTCCGGCTGCGCCTGCGGCCATGCCCATTCCCATGAATCCGGTCATGGCGCCTGCGGTGTTGTTTGCCGCATCCTTCATGGCCTCTGCCTTGGCCTGGGTCTCCAGTCCTGCTGCCAGGGACGGATCTCTGAGAGCTGCCGCCTTCTGGTAGTCCTTCAGAGTCTTGGCGTCTTCTTCTGTCAGTGTGATGGGGTTGAAGGCCACGGATACAATGCGGATTCCGCGGATCTCTCCCCACTTGGCGGAGAGCTGTGCGTTCATGGCCTGCTCCATCTCCAGGTTATGGTTGGAAAGCTGGTTCGGACGGATGCCCATCTCGGACATCTTGCCGAAAGCCGGCGCCAGAGCGCTGATGAACTCGGTCTTCATCTGGGTCTCCAGCTCGTCTCTTGTATATTCACTGGTCACATTGGCGCAGACGTTGGTGTAGAACAGCAGTGGGTCTGTGATGCGATAGGAGTACACGCCTGAGCAGCGTACATCCATGTCGATGTCCAGTCCTACGTTCTGATCCACCACCCGGAAGGGGATCGGCGTCGGCGTTCCGAATTTATTGTCCAGGAGTTCTTTGGTGTTGATGTAGTAGATCCTCTGGTCTTTTCCGGTCTCGCCGCCCAGGGTGAAACGCTTCTTTACTACTTCCCAGGTCTTGCGGATGCCCTCGCCCAGGTCGCCGCAGAAAATCGACGGCTCCGTGGAAGCATCGAAGATGAACTGTCCCGGTTCAGCGGACATCTCTACGATCTTGCCCTGCTCCACGATGATCATGCACTGACCATCGGCAACTGCGATGCCGGATCCGCTGGTGATGATGTTGTCATGTCCGCGGTTTCCGGTGAATGCTCCGCCCTGCCGGCGTCCCCGCGCCATCAGCACGTCCTTGTCCAGGGAATCGCAATAGTAGAAGTCTTTCCAGGTGTCTGCTACTGCTCCTGTAGCTGCATTGATCGCTGCACTGATTAAGCCCATAGTGTCTCCTTTCTCTTACTGGCTTTGGTCCACAAAGCCTTCCAGAATCTTTCGATTCTCCTCAAACTTACAATTCCTGGCGTTGTCTCTGATCTTTGCCAGGCATTTCTCGGCCTCTTCTTCATATCCCTTAAGCCCTTTGCACTCCGTATAATATATGAAGTCCTCATAGGCATTAACGGCTTCCCAATACTTCTCGTAGTCCTCCCCGTACAGATCGTACAGGTCCAGGGTGGAGAGAAGTCTTCCGTAATCCCGGTCATAGTAATCCCGGTCGCAGTATCCGATCATCCTCGCCACGTTCTCGCTGCTGTATTCATAATCATCCCGGATCGATTCCGCCATAGCCGCAACCGATGAGATGATGATCAGAAGCAGGAACAAAGCCACGACGGTCTTCACGATCATCAGCACTAGTGAGGGTTTTCTCGTTTTCTTACCAGCCATTCCGATCCCTCACTTTCTTTATGTATCGATCCACGTCTTCCTGATAGAGGTAGTCCGCCTCCAGGATCTCCGCGATCTCCTCCTCCGTCAGCTTCAGGGTGCCTAGGAAGTAGGCCCGAATCTCCCGGGAATACTCATCATAGATCTTCTGGTTGGAAGGCTCCAGCTCGTCGTAGTACCCGAACCGCATGGTCATCACCTCGCAGCCTTCCCGGAAGGAGTACTCCAGATGATAATCATCCTTCTTCTTCTCTTCCTCGGTCATGGCGAAGAATGCCATCTTGTTGGTCTGGTAATTCACATAGGTCCGATACATCAGACCCGCCTGCATATATACCTTCCGCTGGGGATCCTCGTATGCATCGTAATCATTCTGCATAGCCTTATACATCTCGCCGTATCGGCCCTCCTCGTAGAGACTCTGAAGCTCTTCCGGTCCGGCTTTGTGCTCTGTGTCCGCAAACTCCAGGACCCCGAACACCAGGATGCACCCGATGATCACCAGCACGAAGAACAGCCCCTCCACCAGGAGTACCCGATTCACCGCGCGATTATATACATATGGGGATGCCAGCTTCCCGGCTTCCTTTCTCTTTCTCTCGTATTCTTCTTCCGCGTCACTACGCTGCTTCTGCCAGATCCTGCCGATGATGTTCTCGGTGCCGCAGTAAGGGCACGCCAGATCCCGCAGCCGGTAGTGCGCTCCGCAGTTTCTGCACCTCATCCTCGGATCCTCTCGATCATACGCTTCGCCTCTTCCCGGTACGGGGTGTCATAGTTCTCGTAGCGCGAAGTCCCCTCGGCGATCTCCTCTTCCGTGAGTCCGCAGTACTCCTGCAGCACCTCGGTAGCCTTCTGTCTCAGGTATTTCACTCCGTCCTCTTCTCCATACACAAAGCCTTTCGCCTCCATCTCGGCCAGCATAGACAGTCCCTGGAATTCATTCCGTATCCCGTACTGTATGAGATCCACCAGGCTCTTCTCATCTGCACTGGTGCCGCTGTCCCTGATATAACTCTGGTCTTCCTTCAGATATTCCTCGCCCTGGCTAATAGCCCGGTAGGCATCCGCCAGCTTCTGATACTTATCATAGGAAGCAGAATAAAGCTCGTTTTCTCTCAGATATTTATCGATGCTCTCGTAGTCATTGGCCACATACCACTGCTCCAGCTGCTCGATGGACTGGTCGTACTTCTCTCTGCTGTGACGCAGAGAATTGGCCCCCATCAACGCCACGGTGCACAGTATGATGAGGATGGCGATCCCCGCCATCAAAGCCGTTTTTCCGATCTTGCGATTCACCTTCCGTGACTTCTGCTCCGGAAGATCCGCAAGCGCCTTCTCCTTCTTGTCGATCTCCTCCAGATAGTCCAGCTGCTCCCGGATCGATGCCTTCACATTCTCCGCACCGCAATAGGGGCAGACCGGTTCCGCCGCATCGAATTCCGCTCCGCAGTTCGGACATATGATCACTGTTCCTGCCTTACCTTCCATGGATCGCCTCTTTCCTTCATTACTTAAGAAAAGTATATCACAAACCCGAGCCCTGCGCTACACGGATTGCACTCCAGACGGGCGATTCCCGGCTGCTTGGCGGGCCGGCAGACGCGCCTGATCTATGCCCAGAGCGCAGGCCGCCGCTTGGGTGGTGTTGTTGTGCTGTTTCTGTAACCGTACCGTAACTCTGGTGCCGTCCGATGCGCGGATAGCGGCCCGGCGGTCCATCGGCCCGGCGGTCCAGCAGTCCGGTGGTCCATCGGCCCGGTGGTCCAGCAGTCCAGCAGTCCGGCTTGGGCAATCCTCCCAGCTCAACAGCCTACCAAAAATCCAATTTCATTTCTGGTGATTTTTCACCAGAATCAAAACTAAATGTCGGAATCCTGGTAATCGCCAAAAGGTGACAACCTTCTGTAACTTGCATTTCGTTTTCCATTTTGGAGGTGAACCTTCTGAAATGAAAATGAATAGTTATTTTCAGAAGGTTTTCCACCCT
>CAMOGZ010000171.1 GCA_946614405.1 uncultured Eubacterium sp.
GTGGCAGTGCTCCCAGAAGGTGATCCGCTCCGGCATCTCCGGATAGTGTCTGGTGATGGGACGGCCGAAGGCAGGCGTGTTGACCAGCTTGCCGTCTTCGAAGGCCAGGGCCATTTCGCTCATGTCCGTCAGGGCTGTCACCGGGGACCACCAGAAAGGCTGGAACCGCTTGGCGATGGCGCCCTCCCAGATGAAATTAAAAATGGTGTCACACTTATCCAGATGCCGCATGGCATATACGGACGCTGCGCAGATCAGGCCCGGGGCCGAGCCGGTGCCGAACAGAGCCAGCCTGCCGATCTTCTCGAACCTGGGTCCGTAGATCTTGTACATGGCGCTGATGCTCTGCCACCATCCCAGGGTGGCCGGATCTTCCAGGACAGGCTCCTTCTCCGGATCGTAGAATTCGCTCTTCTTCCACATCTCATCCAGGGCTGTCGTTCCGGCGTAGTCCTGGTAGTTTGCCTTCACGATCAGGGCAGCCTCCAGCACGTTCTCCGTGCACTCCAGGGGCAGGCCGTTCAGGATCAGGTCGACGCCTTCCGCCGCCTTGACGATGCTGTCCAGGTCATGGGCATCCACGATGGCGCCCCGGCCTTTTTTCAGCTGGCTGACGATGCTTTCCACCGCCTGCGGATCGAAGTCCGCGCAGATGATCTCCTCTACATTGGGTTCATTGTCAAGCTTTCTGGCGGCCGTGCTTCCCTGCGCGCCCACGCCCAGCACTAAAATCTTCTTCATTGTAACCTCGATTCTTTTTAATACATCATCCCATGACCTGTCATGAGATGTCTCCACTGTTCATTCCAAATACTTCACCAGTATACTACGTTTGCCCGTGATTTGCCAGCCCACGGGAACGCCAGCCTTTGCGGCAAAAATAAGAACTGCTCCGGGGCTCAAAAGCCCCGAAGCATTCACTGACGCTTTCGCGTTATTTCCATTCTGTTTACGGAAGTTCCACCGGTGTGATCGTCGGATGCTCCCACCACTCCACGTATTCTTTGGCCTTGGGCGCGTTCTTGTAGTAAGGATCGTCGTAGATGATCCTTCTCTCGATGGTGATGTCCAGTTCCTTGGCGTATTCCAGATACTTGTCGTTGGCCTCGTCGGTCAGTTCCGCGGAGGAAATGAATCCGGTCTGATTCAGTTCATCATTGACAAAGAGCTTGGTGAACAGGAAGCCGCCCTGTCCTGTGATGTACTGCTCGCCGGTGACGCCGAATCTCTCGAAGGATTCCACGAATCCGGGGGCGAAAAGATGGGATTCCACACGGACATCCTTGCCGTCCTTCTTACCCATGGCCTCAACAACGAATGCTCCGGTATCGGAAACCAGACCCTCGTCGATGATCTCCTGGATCTCACGGGCAAAACGCGGCGGATGCGGCAGATAGCTCAGGATGATCTCGTGTGTATTCACGGTCTGGCCGTTGATCTCCACCGGATCACGCTTGAGCAGACCGGCTCTTGCCAGAGGCTCCGCGAATTCGATGCCAACGCCGCCGTACTTGAAGTAAGCGTTCCTGCATCCCTTGAAGAGGTCATCCGCTCTCATGCCCACATAGAAGGGCTCATCGTGGGCGTGCTCCACGAACCGGACCGGATATCCCACATAATCGAAGTCCCGGACGATGGGCAGGCTGAAGGGCTTGGTGTTGACCATCTTCCCGTCGATCCATGCCACCGGCAGGTCGTCCATATCGTTCAGGGCCGTCACAGGAGACCACCAGTAGGGCTGGAACCGCTTGGCTTCCACGCCTTCATAAACCATCATGTTGATGGTATCGCACTCGTCGATGTCCTTCATGGTGTCTCTGGCAACGACGCACATGGTACCCGGCGCGGAACCTGTTCCCATGATGGCCAGCTTGCCGATGGCCTTGAACTTCTCATTGTATTCCGTCAGCAGTCTGTACATGCACTTTTCCCAGGTATCCTCGAAGCCTTCCGGCGCAGCGAAGTCCTGATAGTTGCACTTTGCCTCCAGGGCAGCGTCGATGACGTTCTTGCCGAATTCCAGCGGCAGCGCGTTGACCACCAGATCGCATCCCGCCAGCAGCGGTACGATCTGTCCGATGTGGGACGCGTCACAGTGACATCCTTCCGCCTTGTTCAGGCTGGCGGCCAGTTCCTTGGCAGCTGCCTCGTCATAGTCTGCGCAGATGATCTTGTCCACATTCGGTTCCAGATCCAGTCTCTTGGCCACAGTGGTGCCCTGCGCGCCTGTACCCAGCACTAATACTTTCTTACCCATAACTCTGAACTCCTTTTTTTGAATTCCTGATGTATTTTCCGGCCCCTGCTTCAGCCTCCGGCCTCCGCAAAAGCCTCTCCTTTGGTTTCTATGTTTAAATTATCTGACAGTAATTCAGGGAATTCTATAGCCGTTTTTTATCATTTGCGACTTTTTTTAACGTAAATTTGACTACAATCAGGAAATCACGTATCATACAGTCCAGGAGGTCCATCATGGAAATACTGAACAAAACCATCCAATACCGTCCCGGCATCCCGGTGGAGGCCAGCCTTTGCAGAGTGGACCGGGCGCTCCCCCACCGCCATCCCAGCGACCTGGAGATCGTCTGCTGCCTGGAGGGCAAGGTGCATCTGGTGGCTTCCGACCAGCAGGCCACCCTGCTGCCGGGCCAGATCCACTCCATCGATCACGAAGACATCCACTATCTCTACTCCGACACGGAAAACCTGGTGCTGATCTTCCATCTGGATCTGAAGAACATTCCCTACGACTGGGATCAGATCAGGTACGTATTTTTCGCCTGTGAAAGCAACCACTGCTATGCCTACCAGCAGACCGCCATGGACGCGGTCAAGGACACGATCCTCTCCTTCTCCTACGGCTATCTCACCGGCGACTATACCCCGGAGATGTACGAGGGGCCGGTGGAATTCTTCTCCTTCTATCTGCTGGAATACTTCAACTGGTTCAACTACGAGAACCAGGACGTTTACATGAATGAAGATCTCTACGAGCGCTTTCACCGGGTGCTGGCCTACTGCATGGACCACTACGACCAGAAGATCACCATCTCCCAGCTGGCTGCCCAGGAGCACATCAGCAAGAACTACTTCTCCCAGTTCATCAGCCATACAGTCTTCCGCAGCTTCAGCACCATGATCAAATACATCCGCTGCTACAATGCGGAGTACCTGCTGCTGACCACGGACAAACCCAATGCGGAGATCGCCTATGAATGCGGTTTCTCCGATCCCAAATACTTTTACGCGGCCTTCCGGCAGCTCTGGGGCCGCACCCCCAGCGAACACCGGGCCGCCTATGAGAACTATTACCGGAGCTGCCTGGAACACTATGCGAAATCGGAGCGTTCAGAGAATGCGGAGAATGCAGAGAATGCAAAGGCTGGCGGGGTCATGCCCGCCGATGCTGCTGAGGGAGCCTTCTCCGATGCCCTGCCGGTTTCCGGCGAATCGCATCATTTCCCCCTCCATGGCGATGAGATCCCGGGACAGAAACGGCTGTCCGATGAAGATGCCGCCCATGTGCTCCGGTCTGTGATGGCAGACTGGCACCTGAAGAAGACCTTCGGCCCGGAAGAAAAAGAACAGGATCCGGAGGCGGA
>CAMOGZ010000172.1 GCA_946614405.1 uncultured Eubacterium sp.
AACCCGGTACTGTCCACACTGAGATATTTCAAGGATGAGTATATCGCACACGTAGTTGAGAAGAGATGTCCTGCGGGAGTATGTAAGAGCCTGCTTTCCTTCACCATCGATCCCGATAAGTGTAAAGGCTGTACGCTCTGCTCGAGAAAATGCCCTGTTGATGCGATCTCCGGTAAGGTAAAAGAACCTCATGTAATAGACCAGAGCAAGTGTATCAAGTGCGGAACCTGCATTGATTTGTGTAAGTTCGGAGCTATCTCGAAGAAATAGAGGGGTGTGTAGATATGGAAATGATTAAAGTTAAGATTAACGGAATAGAAGTTGAAGTTGAAAAGAATACCACCATTCTTGATGCTGCAAAAAAAGTCGGTGTCCGCATTCCCACGCTCTGCTATCTTCGCGAGATTAATGCCATCGGCGCATGCCGTATCTGTCTGGTGGAAGTAAAGGGAGCAAGAGGCCTGTGCGCTGCCTGCGTATATCCGCTGGATCGCGACGGCATCGAAGTTTTCACAAACACTCCCCAGATCCGGGAATACCGGAAGACCACACTGGAACTGATCCTGTCCAACCACCGCATGGAGTGTCTCTCCTGCGTACGTTCGGACGACTGTGAGCTCAGACAGCTCTGCGCAGAATACGGTGTAGATCAGAATAAGTTCAAACCGGCAGAGCCCATGAAGCCGGATATCGATGAAGCCATTCATCTGGTAAGAGATAATTCAAAATGTATCCTCTGCCGCCGCTGCGTGGCAGTCTGCAGAGAAAACCAGTTCACCGGAGTCATCGGTGCAAACAACCGTGGATATGCCACACATATCGGAAGTCCGTTTGATGAGCCCTTATCCAATACTTCCTGCGTAAGCTGCGGCCAGTGTACTGCAGTCTGTCCGACGGGAGCTCTTACCGAGAAGGATGATACCGATAAAGTATGGGCTGCCATCGCAGATCCCACCAAGCATGTTGTGGCTGCACCGGCTCCTTCCGTACGTGTACAGCTGGGCGAATATTTTAATATGCCCATCGGCACAAATGTAGAAGGAAAGATGATCGCAGCCATCAGAAGACTGGGTGTAGACAAAGTCTTTGATGTAGATAACGCTGCTGACTTCACCATCATGGAGGAAGGTACAGAGCTTCTGGAAAGATTACAGAACGGCGGAACCCTTCCCATGATCACATCCTGTTCCCCGGGATGGATCAAGTTCTGCGAGCATTATTATCCGGAATTTATCCCGAACCTCTCCACCTGCAAGTCTCCGCAGCAGATGTACGGAGCATTGGTGAAGACATTCTATGCTGAGAAGGCCGGCATTGATCCCAAGGATATCTATGTTGTATCTGTTATGCCATGTACCGCTAAGAAGTTCGAGATCGGAAGAGAGGATCAGAATGCATCCGGATATCCGGATATCGACGTATCCATCACCACACGTGAGCTTGCCAGAATGATCAAGCGCGCAGGTATCGTCTTTGAGGATCTTCCGGACGAAGAATGTGATCCCGCTCTTGGTATCGCATCCGGTGCCGGACATATCTTCGGTGCTACAGGCGGTGTTATGGAAGCTGCTCTTCGTACTGTTGCCGAAGTGGTTACAGGCAAACCTCTTGAGGAGCCTGAATTCCATGAAGTACGTGGCGTGGAAGCAATCAAGGAAGCTGGTCTTACCCTGAACGAGGACATCTATGTAATCGGCGCTGACGGAACGGATGAAGCTTATGAGTCCATCAAGAACGGTGAGCTTTCCGCTACGATCTCCATGTTCCCGTACTATGAAGGAATGATGGCCAGCGAAGTGACCACCCGTGTTATGCTTGGACAGACTATGCCGAAGGTCATCTGGACTCCGTCTCTGGCAGTGGATGCCGAGAACATCGGAACGGATGATGCTACTCTGATCAACTGGGTTGATCCGACTTTTGAATAATTCTGCTTTGATATGACCGGGAGTATCCCGTTGCATACGCATAAGGCGGGCCAGGCAGAGAAATAACTGAATGGATATGCAGGGCAGCCATATATCGCAGGGTATGTGGCTGCCCTTTTTATGGGAACCGGGTTTCTTCGCAGAAGAACAGACTGCCACTGCTTTTGTCACGGTGGCTGTGCATAGAACTGGACATTTTTCGGGAGGGAAACATAAGTGGACAATGAATATATTCGTTTTGAAAACGTGAGAAAAGAGTTTCCAGGTGTTGTTGCCCTGTCCGATATCTCATTTTCTGTACGCAAGGGGGAAGTGCATGCCCTTCTGGGGGAAAACGGCGCCGGGAAATCGACGCTGCTGAATATCCTGCACGGAGTATTTCCTGCCACATCGGGGCAGGTCTACATTGATGGCAAGCCGACAAAGTATGCTTCTACCTATGAGGCGATCACGAACGGCGTTATCAAGGTCCACCAGGAAGTACAGGTAGTGGAAAATCTGACAGTGGGACAGAACATCGCTCTTGGTTTTGAGATGGTCAAAGGCGGGTTCCTGGATTATAAGGATGTTTATGAGAAATGTGACGGGATTCTGGAAGAACTGGGATGCTCCTTCCGCAGCAACGATCCGGTGACCGGACTGGGCGTCGGCGATCTGCAGATGATCGCAATTGCGAAATCCCTGTACTTCAATGCCAACATCATTTCCTTTGACGAACCGACCTCGGCACTTTCCGCACCGGAGATCGAAAAGCTGTTTGAGATCATCCGCGGGCTGAAGGAGAAGGGGATCACGATCCTGTTCATCAGCCACAAGCTCGATGAGCTGTTCCGCATCTGCGACCGGGTGACGATTTTCCGTGACGGTATGTGTATTGCCACCAAGGCAATGAGCGAGACCTCCAATGAGGACCTGATCCACATGATGGTGGGGCGTGATGTATCAAGCTATGCAGTGCGGCTGCAGCCCTCCTGTGCCGATTACAGCGAGGTGGTGCTGGAGGCGAAGCATCTGAAAGGCATGACCTTCGACGACATCTCCTTCAAGCTGTACCGCGGCGAGATCCTGGGCTTTTCCGGCCTGGTGGGTGCAAGACGTACCGAGGTGATGCGTGCCATCTTCGGGGCGGATCCTCTGTACGGCGGAGAATTGTATCTGCATGGCGCGAAGGTGGACATCCATTCCACCGAGACGGCACTGGTGTACGGCATCGGGCTGATTTCGGAGGACCGCAAGAGAGAAGGGTTCATCCCGACCATGTCCAACAACCGTAACGTGAACATCCCCGGAATGGGCAAGTTCAAGCATGGGCTGCTGGGCCTTCTCAACGAAAAGGAAATGCTTGACAATTTCAACAATCATGCGGAAATGGTCAAGCTGAATATCCGCAATCCGGAGCATTTCACCATCAATCTCTCCGGCGGCAATCAGCAGAAGGTGATCGTCGCAAAGTGGCTGTCCACGAAGGTGGATATCCTGATCTTCGACGAGCCGACCAAGGGTGTCGACGTCGGTGCGAAGGCGGAGATTTACAAGCTGATGGAGGAATTCGTGGCGCAGGGGAAATCGATCATCATGGTTTCCTCTGAACTGCCGGAGGTCATTGGTATGAGCTACCGCATCATCGTCA
>CAMOGZ010000173.1 GCA_946614405.1 uncultured Eubacterium sp.
ACAAGTTCACCAAGATGATCCCGTCCTCGGCAGAGAGCGGCGTGATCCGTAACTATGTAGAGACCATTCTGGACCTGCCCTGGCACAAGTCTTCCAAGGGCAACATCAACCTGAAGAAGGCGGAGAAGATCCTGGAAGAGGACCACTACGGCATGAAGAAGGTCAAGGAACGCGTGCTGGAATATCTGGCTGTGATCCATCTGACCAAGGGGATCAAAGGCCCCATCCTTTGCCTGGTCGGACCTCCGGGAGTTGGTAAAACTTCCATCGCCAGGTCCATTGCCAGAGCCACCGGAAGAGAATTCATCCGTATGTCCCTGGGCGGCGTACGGGATGAAGCAGAGATCCGCGGACACCGCCGTACCTACATCGGTGCGATCCCGGGCCGTGTGATCAACGGGATCAAGGATGCGGGAACCAACAATCCGCTGTTCCTCTTCGATGAGGTGGACAAGATCGGAGCCGACTTCAAGGGAGATCCTGCTTCCGCACTTCTGGAGGTACTGGATCCGGAACAGAATAATACATTTACCGACCATTTCCTGGAGATCCCCTTCGATCTGTCCAAGGTGATGTTCATTACCACAGCCAATACTGCGGATACCATTCCGCGTCCGCTGCTGGACCGTATGGAGCTCATCGAGGTCCCGGGCTATACCGAGGAAGAGAAGGTGAAGATCGCACAGCAGTATCTGATCCCCAAGGAAGTAAAGGAAAACGGACTGAAGAAGGAGAACATCCGGATCTCCGAGCGTACGCTCCACGATCTGGTGAACTATTATACACGGGAGTCCGGCGTGCGTAATCTGGAACGCGAGATCGGAAGCCTTTGTCGCAAGGTGGCGCGGAAGATGGTCACCGAGAAGGGAAAGAGCTACTCCGTGACTCCGCGGAACCTGGAGAAGTACCTGGGCAAGCACCGCTTCCACTATGATCTGGTGGAAGGGGAGAACCCGGTGGGCGTTACTACCGGACTGGCCTGGACCAGCGTGGGAGGAGACACCCTGCAGATCGAGACGGCCCTTCTGCCCGGTACGGGCAAGCTGTCCCTGACAGGTCAGCTGGGTGATGTGATGCAGGAGTCGGCCCGGATCGGTGTCAGCTACATCCGGTCCCAAGCCGCAAAGTACAAGATCGATGAGGAGTTCTACAAGAAGTACGACCTTCACATCCACGTACCGGAAGGCGCTGTTCCCAAGGACGGACCATCTGCCGGCGTGACGATCTGTACCGCAGTGATCTCCAACCTGACCAATACCCCGGTGGACCGCAGCATCGCCATGACAGGTGAAGTGACCCTGACCGGAAAGGTCCTGCCGGTAGGCGGGATCCGTGAGAAGGTCCTGGCCGCACACCGCGCCGGGATCCGGAAGGTGTTGCTGCCGCAGGAGAACGGAAAGGATCTGGATGAGATCCCCACATCCGTTAAGAAAGAAATGGAATTCGTTCTGATCAACAGTGTGGATGACGCACTGGATCAGGCGCTCGTAAAGTAGGTCATAATATGCTGAAAATAAGCAAATCAGAAATCATAGCTGTTGCCGTCAAACCGGCCCAGTATCCCCCGGATAACATGGTGGAGATCGCCTTTGCCGGGCGGTCCAATGTGGGGAAATCCTCCCTGCTGAACCTGCTTACGGGGCGGAAGAAACTGGCTAAGGTCAGCGGCTCCCCCGGGAAGACCCGCACCATCAATTTCTACCAGATCAACGATGCATTCCGCATCGTGGATCTGCCCGGATACGGGTATGCCAAAGTCTCCAAGAATGTCTCGGAAGACTGGGGCAGGATGATGGAGCAGTATCTTTCCGGAAGGGAAGGCCTGGTCAAGGTGGTTCAATTGGTGGATGTTCGCCATGAGCCCACCAGACAGGACATTCAGATGTACGACTATCTCAGGCATTACGGTCTGGACGGGATCGTGGTGGCCACCAAGGCGGACAAGGTCTCCCGCAATCAGCTGTCCAAGAATCTTTCGGTGATCCGAAAGGCTCTGAAGCTTTCTCAGGAGGATCAGGTGATCCCGGTTTCTGCGCTGAAGCGCACGGGACAGGATCAGCTGCTGGCTGAGATCGAGAAACTGTTGGAGGAGTAAATGCAGTTTATAGGAATTCGAATCCTGCTTAACAGGCTGAAGGTGATCCCGTTTTTCCTGAAGGATAAGACGGTGCCGCTTTATAAGAAACTGATGGTGATTCTTTGCGCGGTCTACATTCTTGCGCCCATCGACTTCGTCCCGGTGTTCCCCCTGGACGATCTGGTGCTGTTCATTTTCGTCATCTGGCATCTGAAGGACGATCTGGACACCTACTGGAAAGGGGATAAAGACGCCGACTTGTCGAAAAAATTTCGTGACAAGGATATGGTAGATGGTGTAGAATTTACAGTAGTAGATGAGGATGCGCCGAAGGGCGATCCGGAACCGGAGAATCAATAAACAACCAGGAGAGGGAATATGGCAGAGAAAGAAACGATAGGAAAGATTTTGTTCTCCGAGCGAGACATTCAGAAGAGAGCGAAGGAACTGGGGAAGCAGATCTCCCGGGACTACAAGGGCGAGGAACTCATCGTAGTGGGCACGCTGAAGGGTGCTGTCCTGTGGATGGCTGACCTCCTGAAGAATCTCGAACTGGACACGGCGATCGATTTCGTCTCCGCATCCAGCTACGGATCCGGAACCATGACCTCTGGCGTGGTTAAGATCTCCAAGGACGTGAGTCTGGATATTTACGGGAAGAACGTGCTGATCGTGGAGGACATCATCGATACCGGCACTACTCTGAAGTATCTGGTTCGGCATTTCCAGGACCGGAACCCGAAGAGCGTGACCATCTGCACCATGCTGGACAAACCATCCCGCCGCAGAGAGGATTTGAAGGCGGACTATATTGGATTCGAGGTAGAGGATCTGTTTGTCATTGGATATGGGCTGGACTACGACCAGAAATATCGGAACCTGCCCTATATCAGTTATCTTGAACCGAATGACATTTAAGTGACATAGACAGGGATAGGCTTCTGCCTATCCCATTCAACGTTTTTGAAAAGGAGTATCATATGGTATATGTAATGCTTGCAGAAGGATTCGAAGAGATCGAGGCACTGACGGTGGTGGATCTTCTTCGCCGGGCAGAGATCGATGTAAAGACTGTGGCCCTGGCAGGAGAGCCGGTGGTCAAAGGAGCACACGGCATCAGCGTATGCGCTGACATACCCTTCGCTGAGGCGGATCTTGCAGAGGCGGAGATGGTCGTTCTTCCGGGAGGAATGCCCGGAACCACCAATCTGGACCAGGACTCACGGCTCGGGGAGGCACTTCTGCAGCGGCACGGACAGGAACATCTTATCGCTGCCATCTGTGCGGCGCCTATGGTCCTGGGACATCTGGGCATCCTGAAGGGACGCCGTGCCACCATTTACCGTGGAATGGAAGCAGAACTTGAGGGAGCGGCCCATGTGGACGAGACCGTTGTAACCGACGGACACATCACCACATCACAGGGCCCCGGAACGGCCATGGAGTTTGCGCTGCAGCTGATCCGGATCCTGAAAG
>CAMOGZ010000174.1 GCA_946614405.1 uncultured Eubacterium sp.
CCCCGGGCTACTCCATGGAGGGGCAGCTGCTGGGCCACATTGTGATGGGAGTCAAGTATCTGGACCGACTGACGGAGGAGCTGGGATTCCCACGGGAGAAGGCTTTGATGCTGGAGCATATGGTTTTGTCCCATCATTATGAGCCGGAGTACGGAAGCCCCAAGAAGCCGCTGTTCCCGGAGGCGGAGGTGCTCCACTACCTGGACATCCTGGATGCCAGAATGTTTGATATGTTCGACGCCCTTGCGTCCACCGAGCCCGGAGAGTTCTCAGACCGGGTGTGGACCCTGGACAATCGGAGATTATATAAACCGTTAGAATCAGAGGAGGATTAGAACCGTGCTTAAGTTTGATAAAGATGTCTTGAATGCACTTAAGAAGTTGGAGAAGGCGGGGTATGAGACCTATGCCACGGGAGACTGTGTTATCCAGTGGGGAAACGGCGAGAGCCCTCTGGACTGGGATCTGGTGACCAAGGCCACCGGAGAGCAGCTTCAGGAGGTCTTCCCGGAGGGGGAAGTGATCGACAAGGCGACTGGCGTCCTGCGGCTGGACTTCACCTCGGAAGAGACCGATGAAGAGGGTGAGAAGGAACTCGTCGGATCCGTCTGCGACGTGACGCCGATCCCGGGAACCATCGAGGACTTCCTGGCGACCCAGGGATTCACCATCATGGCTGTGGCGGACAATCCGGCCCGAATCCTGGTGGACCCATATAAGGGCATGGATGACATCAAGAAGAAACTGGTGCGTACCGTGGGATCTGCAGACGAGGTATTCTCTCAGAAGCCGGTCCTGATGATGCAGGCGATCCGCTACGTATCGGAGCTGGGATACGATCTGCATAAGGAAATCTACGACGGAATCGTTCGCAACTGGCGGAAACTGCTGGATGCGCCAGTGGGTCCCATCCGACGTGAGCTGGAGCTGATCCTTACCGGAGCCAACACCGGAAAGGCTTTGAATATGATGGCGGACACCGGGCTGATGGCGGCGGTATTCGGAGAGGAAGTCTCCCGGAAGATGAGCTCCCAGGAGATGCATCAGTTCATGATGCTGACAGAGGGGATCGATAAGACCAAGCCGGTGCTTCTGCGCCGTCTGGGGCTGTTCTATACGGTCCTGAATGAGAAGAGAGGCATAGCAGCCATCGAGCGGATGAACTTCGATTCCAGTACAGAAGATTTCCTGAGGGCAGCATTGAGAGAGATGATTAAGATCACATTCCTGTCCAATGAGGTGGAGCTGAAACGGTATATCTTTGAGCATGGTATGGAGCGGTATAACGATCTGCATAACCTGGCCAAGGCTCAGCGCATTGTCTACGACCAGCCCGCCACCAAGATCGAGGCCCGCAACCACTATATGAGGGAGATTCGTAAGACCGATGCGCCGATCTTCGTGGAGGATCTGGTCATCGATGGAAATGATATAATGGAAGCCGGCATTACCGATGATCCTGAGAAGGCAGAGGAACTGCTGAGACTGGTCATCGCCAAGGTCCATCAGAACCCGGTGAACAACAATCGGAAGGTCCTGCTGAAGCTGGCGAAGAAATACAGCCGGAACAAACTGAGTGTTGCCAGCCGTTACGTGCGCTGGATCCGGTAACGAGAGCGATCTATGGAACGGAAGCAAGGCGTATTAACAGAGATCATCTTTCATAATGAAGAAAATGGCTATACCATTGCGATAATGGAAACCGACGACGAACAAATAACCGTCGTCGGTTATTTCGCTGCGCCCGTAAAGGGAAGCTGCTATGAGCTGAAGGGCGAGTTCAAGATCCATCCCCGCTACGGGGAGCAGTTCGCCTTCACCGAGGCAGTGGAGACGATGCCTTCCTCCCGTACCGGGATCGAGGCATTCCTGGCCTCCGGCGTCATCAAGGGCATCGGCCCCAAGACCGCTACTGCCATCGTCAGCCACTTCGGCGAGGAGACCCTGGAGATCATGGAGCGAGATCCCCATCGCCTTTCCGAGGTGCCGGGCATCGGTCCCAAGAAAGCGGAGACCATCGCAGAGTCCTACGCGGAGCATCGGGAGTTCGCGGACGTGTCCCTTTTCTTCCAGGGCTTTGGGGTAAGCTCCATGCAGGCCCTCCGCCTGTACAAAGCCTATGGCCGCGACGCCATGGATCTCATTATGGAGAATCCATACAGGCTGGTACAGGAGGTGTACGGCATCGGGTTCCGCAAAGCGGACGATATCGCTGAGAAGATGGGGATCTCCCGGGAGAGTCCCTTCCGGATCAAAAGCGGCATCCGCTACGGGCTGGAATATTTCATAAGCGACGGCAGCACCTATATGCCCCAGGATGTGATCTGCGAGAAGGTGGCGGAGCTCCTGGAACTCACCCGGGAGCAGGTCCATGAGACAATGGTAGAGATGGCATTCACCGGGGACATTCAGATCGACCGGATCGACGGGGAGAATGTAGTCTATCTCTATTCCTATTATGCGGCGGAGCAGAAGGTCTGCCGCAACATCGCGTCCATTGCCAGGGCTCAGCTGAAGTCCCTGTCCGTGGACATCGACAAGACCATCCATATGACAGAAGAGGCGACGGGGATCACGCTCTCCGAGAAACAAAAGCTTGCGGTACGCCGTTCTGTCACCAGCGGGATCTCTGTGATCACCGGCGGTCCCGGAACTGGAAAGACTACCATCATCAATGCAGTGATCAATGTTCTGGAGGAGAGCGATTTCAAGGTGGCCATCGCAGCCCCCACGGGCCGTGCCGCCAAGAGGATCACGGAGACCTCCGGTCACTACGCCTCCACCATCCACCGTCTGTTGGAGTATTACTACGCAGAGGATTCCGGAGAGATGCGGTTTGGCAAGACCGCAGAAGACCCCCTGGATCATGACGCCGTCATCGTGGACGAGGCATCCATGATCGATTTGCTTTTGATGCAGGGACTCACGGAAGCCATACGTCCCGGAACACGGCTGATCCTGGTGGGAGACAGCGACCAGCTGCCCTCTGTGGGCGCCGGAAACGTGCTGCGGGACCTCATCGAAAGCGGATATGTCCAGGCCACCCGGCTGACGGAGATCTACCGCCAGGCCGAGGAGAGCATGATCGTGGTGAATGCCCACCGGATCAATCACGGTGAATATCCTGAGGTGAATGGCAAGGGCTCGGATTTCTTCTTCATGGAACGTGGAAGTGAGCGGGCCATGCAGGAGCTGATCATCGAGCTGGTGAGCAAGCGGCTCCCGGCCTATTACGACGGCATCGATCCCATCCGGGACATCCAGGTTCTGTCACCCACCCGCAAGGGTGCAGTGGGAGTAAATGAGCTGAACTCCATCCTGCAGCAGGCCTTCAACCCGCCCAGGGAGGGCCTGGCTGAGAAGAAGTTCGGGGACCACGTCTTCCGTACCGGGGACAAAGTCATGCAGATCCGGAACAATTATCAAATGGAATGGAAGGTTCCCGGGGAGCAGTCCGGTACGGGGATCTTTAACGGCGATGTAGGCTTTGTGCGGGGGATCGATAACGAATACGGCATCATGACCGTAGTCTACG